>NZ_JAMPLI010000061.1:0-23194 GCF_039962475.1 Leptolyngbya sp. GB1-A1
CTGAAAGTGTCTCCATCTCCGGTTGAGACAACACGGGCAGCCGTGCGATCTGGCGTAACAGTCTGAGCGATCGCAGCAGCCTTGGGGGTGGCAGGTGATGAAACAACAGGAGAAGGGGTGATCGCAGTCGCTGAAGTGGTTGAAGAATTAGAGACGGCTTGTGGAGCGGTTTCGGGATTGAACGTGCTAGAAGGTTGGGTGCAGCCAGCTAGAAAAAGACCAGCAGTGAAGGCTACAAGTTTAGCGCGAGGGTTTAACTGCCATTCTTGGTTCAGCTTCGATAAGGCTGCGGGAAGCCTCCGCTCAAAGTCCAAAACAGACATAATGTACCGTCTATAGTAATGGCTCTAAAGTGCCCTGTTCATTGTAAAGGAGAACAGGCATGAACGATAAAGCTTTGATAAATGAAGTCCCAAGCTTTTGAGGATAGAGAAAAACAAAACATTCAGTATTGGAATAGTTAGGGAGAGAGCTCAAAAAGAATTCTTGCTCTACTGGGAATCCTAAAGATCAGTGAACTAATCAGGAGAATTTATGCGATTTTTCGGAAAGCTACTAGGGTTACTCCTGGTGCTGATTGGCATCTACTTCCTAGGACAAAACATTATTTTCACCACTCAAATTGCTTTTTACTGGTGGCGCGATATTTCTGCAGCAGGCTCAGTTCTATCCCTGGTAAGCGGTGTCATCCTTCTGCTCTACGGAGGACGCGGTCTGAAGGAATGGGGCTGGATTCTGTTAGGGCTTTCGATTCTTCTCGTCTTTGTCAGCGGGGGAGTTATTTTGCGCCCTACGAGTTTATGGACACTCTTCCTATCGTTTGTGTCTCTGCTTGCGGGATTTCAACTGATCACGACAGGTCGTGTTAGCTTCTAGTTGCATTAGAAAGTGAATCAGCAGCGATCGTAAGCAGTGATTTCAAGGAAAATAATCCAACCGAGAGAAATGCCAGAACAGGGCGCAATTATTGTCTTTGCTCCACCTTTAATTGTCCGGACGCTGCGATCGGATAGCAGTTGATAGATGATAGGCTAAGCGATTTGATAGCGAATGCGGCTTCCTGAGTGCAATGACCAAAGCGCTTTGATCATTGCACTCAGAATGCTAACGTCGCTTGGTCTAGCCAATGCAAGAATGCTATCGCTATTACTTGTGAAGACACACTAGGTACGCTTGGGATGCAGTCAGTTGATCAGAATTTTTACTGAAAGAATTGCAGCAACTGGTATGAACACTGCCGAGTACGGATTTTTACCCCCCATCCTGAGCAGATTGTGGTTGTGCTAAGTGATTCAGGTTGACCTGCTGGAAGTCCTTTCCGAGACGCTGTTCCCCAGATTATGCCCATGCTTGTGCAGGATTACCGACTGGATCCAACACTCATGCTTTAGGTCGAGCAGCATCCTGCTAACCGCGAGGAATTGCCCGATGCTGAGTTCTGGCAAATTCATCCCCCATGGGAGGGTCGCCGTATTGTTTCAGCTTACTGGACCCCCCTTGACCAAGCTCAAGTTGAGGCGTGGGTTGACCAATCGCTTTGAGGGGTCCAATCAATATTTGCAAGTTTAACGCTCGTTCACAGTTGTCCTGTCAAGCTCCGATAGGCGTTTGCCGTTTCTTCGCCAAACCCATTTGCTTCGACATGACGCACGATCGACTGAATCAAGGGAACAGCAATGCTCATGCCGAATAGTGTATTGAATCCAGCAACGACCGCAGGAGCCGACAGTAGCAGCGTGAGTTCCGGAAACACTGCCAGTACCCCGATCAGCACCACGAAAAAGATCGGAGCCGCAATTCCAGCCGTCACTGCCGCTTCCAAAACCCGATTGCGGAACTCCTCCAGGGTAATGTCACCCCGATACAGATCCAAAATATGAGCAACAGCCGTCACAACCGCTTGTGTGAGGACAGCCGTTCCAGTCGCGGTTATGCCAAGCTTCGCGATCGTGCCTGAGTTTTTGGCGATCGAGTCCACGGCATTGTAGAAGCGGATGTAGAGTTGCTCACTTGCAGTCATGTTTCTGGCTCCCCGCCGCAAGTTATCCGCCCCCACTTCCCACAGAATATTGTCTGCTCCATTAGAGCCGCCATTGTGGCGAGAGCGGATGTGGCTGCCATGTTTGTCCGCCAGAAACTGTCGAATTTTCATTTCGCTTACTTCCAGCTTGGCAGTCCCCGGAATCTTTTCAAACAGTTGCATAACATCCGCAGCAGTACGGGGAGAATCGCCAACGCGCAAGCCTGCTCGATATTGAAGCCGATATGCCAGCTTTGGCATTTCTTGTGCAAGTTCCTGGGCAGTTTGAGGTAGCCCTTGAAGGCTGTTTGCGATCGCACCACCAGAAGTAGCAAGACCCGATGCGATTTCGCTAGCAGCACTTTGCGTTTCTTTTACCGTCTGCTTCAGGGATTGCAGGGCACTTTGACCGATACTGTGGGCTGTGCTGGAAAGTTTTTGGGCTTCTTGCAGAATGTCCATCGAGTTGAGTGCGAAGTTAAGGCTGAACGATGCAGTAACTTCAGTCATAACAGTGCCCAGAGCAAGCTTTTCTGAAAGCTCCTCATGATTCATCGAATCTTGATGATTCAGCGATAGACTACAGTCAAACTAAATAGGAGATGAACAGTAGCCATACATAAATGCTTTTGGAAACGCGAAGATTTGACAATGTGTCACTAATTGAAACAGGAACTTGACTAACCCAAACTTTTTGCACAATCGCCCATACTTACGGATGAATTGCTTGGCTTTCACCAAACATCCTCGACCGGGTTCTGATCAGGGGCGTTGGGAGCCAGTCGAATACAAGTAATTTTCCAGTGCTCTGGGGGAAATCCCTCTATTAAGTTGCTCAAGAAACTGCTGCACGACCGCTGAACGGTGGTAGATGACTCCATCCCAAATAATGACTAGGCGAGTTTCCTGGACCTACAACGGTTGGAGGTACTCTAGAAATACCACGACCATTGAAACTGCATAGCCTCTTGCCCAAAAGTTCTCACCTTCAAAATTGCGTTGCTTGCCCCGAAATTGACGCGCAATCGCAATCGCACTTTTGCCTTTGAGAAATCCAATAACAGAAGCAACCGAATGTTTGGGTGGAATTTCAATGCACATAGGCACAGAGTCAGGCAGCAGATGCCCTTCTACAATCCGGCACTCCTTTTGTCGCGCTAGTTCATGAAAGATTAATCCAAGATACTTCCGAATCTCTAAAAACATCGCTTTGCGTCGATACTTGGGCACAACCACGACAGGGTACTTACAGTTCCACTTGCTATGAGAAAGGCTTTGATAAAATTCGGACATATTGTTTTTCCTCCTACAGCTCTGCTCATTAGCCACCGTGGGAGTTACTCTATGCCCGGAACGCTCAAAGCTGTGCGAGTCGCACTGGTAGAACCAGTGGCTTACCCCAAAGGCTCAGTTAGGGCGATCGGTTGAGGTTACTGCTGCATTTGTGCCTAGGAAGGTTCTTATTCTGAAACTTTGTCCTTGAACAGTTTGCCAGCAGAGAATGCTGGAACCTTGCTGGCAGGAATCGTCATTACTTCCCCAGTCTTGGGATTGCGTCCTTCCCGTTCCTGTCGCTGGCGTGGCTCAAAGGAGCCGAAGCCCACTAGCGTCACCTTATTGCCCTCTGATACGGCTTCCATAATGGAGTCAATCGCCGCCGTTAGAATTGCGTCCGCTTGCTTTTTGCTGACGTTGGCTTTCTCTGCAACCTTGTCTACAAGCTCACCTTTGTTCATGCGAAAGTCCGAACTCAACACTGGAATTGTAGTTCAAACAATCGAGGCTGAAATCCGCATTCTCTCGATCGTAACAATCCGAAACCCGCATTCTGCCGTTGAGCAGGCAATCTGGAGCGCAGCAGTGGGCTTGTCGCTGATATCCTTCTGCCTATTGCGGCGTGAATCGTCATGAAGCATCAGAGTTTGGATGTTCTGATGTCTGGCGAGCTTCTGCATCGCCCTGACGTCGCCATTAGTCGGGTTCAACGCCTCAACGATGCCGGAATGTCGGATGCGGCGGGGAGACATCTTTTTGCTAATGCCAGCAGCGATCGCCGACTCACTAAACAAATTGTAGATTCCTTGCTCAAACAGAGTCATCTATCCACCCACATCCCTGGCAATCCCAATGCACCTGAACTGGGTGAACCGAGACGATTGGCAGCTCACAATTCGGACACCGCCCTGTAAAGAGAGGATGGGTATCGAGTAACTCCAGTTGCTCTGTTAATGTACGTCTCCGGGTCTGTAAAACCAGTTCCCCGTTGTAATAAGCTGCTCCAACTGGCTGCCATTGCTCCTCCACTTCAGAAGTTTGGGCAGTACCAAGCCCTTCTCCTTCGGAGGCGGTCGCGACAAAATCAAGGCAATCCTCTGACTCTAAACCCAAGGGGTATAGCGTACAGCGCAAATACAGGCTGTGGGTGTAAAACTCACAGAACCGACACTGAGGCGGATAGTAGGGATCGGGTGAACTAGGCATCGGCTAACTCAAGCTTGGGACATCCTAGTATTCCCCGCCCTCACGCCCAAACCAAATCCTCCTCTCAGTTGCAGTTCTGGGAACCCCTCAAAGTCTTAAGCAGCAGGATTCCCAGAACCACATCACCACTCGATCGGCTCTGGCCGAAATGCCCCGCACAATTGCGGCTCTCCTCGATCGCCTCAACATAATTTGCAAGCAAAAGAAACTATAGTACAATTGCACTCATTGACGACTTCCATTCCCCCAGTGCTGTTGCTGGGGGCTTTTTCCCCTTTTTTTAAGGAGGAGTCATGCGAAAACCCATCGTCTTCGATCACGTCTGGCTGAAGGAGGATGGCGGCACACCCTGGGTTGTCACCGCAATTCAGGGCAACAGCGCGATCGTCGCTTGTGCCCATGAACCGGATCGGACTGAACCACTCTCTAATCTCAAGATCCAAGGACTCCCCGACGAAAAGAATCCGCCCGGACTTCTCTTGTATGAAGCGATCGAGGAGAAGTACCTCGCTTTCGCCCAGGCGTACCCTAACCAAATTGACGAACTCGACCTGCACCCCATTCACCTACAAGCATTCAAAGAAAAGCTGGCAACTCTACCCAAGCTGCCTGCTCCCGTGCCACAGATTCTCATTGGAATGTCTGTAACACTAGACTCCGGTTGCTTTGCAGGCAAAACTGGCACTGTGCTTTGCTACAACCCCCGCACCGATTCTTATATCGTTCGCTGCCCTAACGTTTCCTACTTGCTCCTCACTGAGGCAGTGAATTTATGCAGCTAAAAGAGCGCTACGACAAGAGCTTTCGATACTGGCAGGATAAGAATGATGGCGGGCAGAACTGGTTTAACCCCAATATTCCAGATGCTCTTGACTATCCGCCTGAGACTGAGTTCCTTCAAGATGTGGTCGCTGAAATGCTGGAAGCGGGAGAAACCTATTGGTATCACCCTGGCTGGAACAGAGACCTTTGGGATGTCTTAGCCCAGTGGACATTCCAGAAGCAATTAATCCGGGTGCGGCTCTATGCGGAATGGTTACTCTCAACCTTGCCAGCAGACCCGATTGATCCAGATTTGGGAAACCAATTGAGACAGATTGCCAGCGGAGAATTTGCTCACTTGCTGATGATGTACGAGCAAAGCGGCTGAACCAGCAAAGTGTCCAATATAGGTTTCCTGTCCTCGTTTGCAGTGACACTGAGAAAGCTTTTAGGCAAGCTAATCAGTTACAAACATTACGGCATCCAGCCTTCCTTGATACGGTTGCGGGAGCGTTTGAGCCGGAGATGCAGTTGCCCAAAGCAGCGGTGCCGTGAACAAGATTGTACTGATAGCCATAACAGGGTTTCGCATTGATGTCCTCAAAGCGTGAATGACTCTCAGATCACTGAAATTTCTGCACCGCATAAATTCGTCCTGAGGGCGGGTCTGCTACAATTCCATAACCCACTCGCGTATGGTGCGGATGGAGTAAGTTGGCACGGTGCCCGTCGCTATACATCCAGCTTTTCTGAAATGCCTCAATCAGTTTCCAATTCAACAAGCTGTGTTGACCTAAACTGTGGGACTGAAGCATGATGTTCTCCCCCACGCCGCCCTCCCCGCCAATCGCGGCAAAGCGATCCGTCGGCGTTCTGCCCTCCGGTGTCACGTGATCGTAAAAGTTTCGCGCCTTCATATCCTCGGCGTGGAGTTGAGCCGCCTGGGACAACAAGGAATCTTCGACCAGTGCAGGCAGTCCATTAACCTGGCGATCGCGGTTAATGAGCTTCAGCGCAAAATTCCTTAACTCCGGCAAGGAGCGAGGCTGGGTGCTGTTCCAGAAGGTGACTTGGGGCTGACCCATCTGCCAATCCGTTCCCCCCAAACCATTGTCAATCCAGAACGAGTTTTTAGCGGTTGCTGCCAGCGATAAGACCAGCAAGGCGATCGCCAGCCCATAGGTCCGCCACCCCTGCCGGGAGCGACGGGGGAGGTGCCTGTTGTTTGTCCAAACCTGTTTTCGCATTGCTCCACAACCAATTGCAGAATCTGATTCCCTTACATTTCCCAAGATTAAAGCTGCTCAAGCTGTCGCTTCAGGTTTTCGAGTTCCGCATCCACCGCCGCAGCTTTTGCGGTCGTTGGACTGGAACTAGAACCAGTTAGGAGCAGAGATTTGAGTGCTGCGAGTTCATCATCTACGTCACTTGCCGTTACAAGCTGGGCGAACTGACTTTCCAAGTTGGCATCTGACAGTTCTGACACGGCTTGAGATCACGCTTCCATGTGCAGCATTTTTTCTTCCATCCGCTCAAATGCTGCCATTGCGCTGCTGGTGCCTAGAGCACCAACCGTTTTCTGAAGCTGCCCTTTTGCCTGAGCATCTGCAATCTGCGCCATAAGGCGGGTTCTTAACGCTTTGGCTTCCAGAAGCGCTAAATTTTGCTGTAAGTTCTTCATCGAAACAGGTTGCCGATCAAGCTGAGCTTTGAGACTACTGAGAATTTCGGCGTGCATCTTCTTACGGCTCAGTGCTGCTTGCGCCAAATCCGCATTTCCCTTCTGCTGAGCAAGTTGTACTCGCCGTTCCCATTTGTTGAGTTCTGATTGTGCCTGTTCGTACTGCTGTTGAAATCGCTTTTGGCTGGCAACCACATCGATGCTTGCTAGCCGTACTTTTAGCAAATCGGCTTGCATTTCCTCAATCGCCCGGTCTAAAAGCTTGGCTGGATCAACTCCCTGCTGAAGTAGGCGATTTAAGCCGACTAACCCCAGTCCAACGACAGCACCCCCGGCTGCCAGGCCTGCCATACCAACCCCGATTGCACTTCCACTAGCTGCAACACCCATACCACCAATCACCGCTGATGTGGCGGCACCAGTTGCGGCTCCCGCTGCGGCAGCAGTCGTCGAGGATGCATCGTCTTCTAGAATCGATCGCAATGCCTCATAAAGGGCAGCACCCGTTAATGCTCCTAAAGCCGCAAGTGGAACAGCCCCCACACTATACCCAGTTCCACCCACCAAGAGTCCAACCTTGCCCATCAAAGCACCTGCCACCGCGCCGCCAGCGACTAAGGCAGCGCCTGGATTGGAAGAATCCGAATTCCTGTAACGCCCTGAATTGGAATTTAATTCAGCTCGAATGATACGGCCCACTTGATCGAATAATTGCCCCATACCGCTCCGGCTTGATTAAATTTGTGCTGGCAGCCGCTCCTATTCCAAGCTTAGGCACGGCTCGCTTCGAGTCGTTAGTGGGAATGACGCAAATTGTGCCAATCTTCAAGTTTTTCGCACCAATCGAGATACGCGTTGTCTCAAGGTATTGTTGAATCGCTCGATGTAACTGGTTAATCCAGTTTCCTTGTCCACCGCTCGATGTCACTTGCTCGGCAGTGCTACTGGGTAAGAGACCCAAAAATCACTGTAACAGACCGCGCACTGGCAATAAACCGCAGGCAACGAGCGCCACAAAGCTTTGGCTGATGCTCCAGAACGGTCTCCAATATGACAACCGACAATTTCTCGTGTCTCGACATCCAAGGCTAACCAGACCCACTGCTCGTTGCCTTTATCATCCACAAATGACCACAATTCATCTGCACTCACCTCCTCGGTTTCAACCGCTTGTACTTCGGCATTATGCACTAATTGAGCTTGCTGGCTCGCTGCACGAACAATGCTAACGACTGTATTGTAGGCAAGTCTGCTCGTGCGGCTAATTCCTCTCAGATTACTGCCTTCGCGATGCGCTTGCAGGACTTGTCGAATTTGTTCTGGATTGACTTGACGATGATAGTACAGCGTGTCAAATCGCTCGTTGAACGTTTGCTTGCACTAAGGGCAAAAATAGCGTTGGCTACCATTCGGAGCTTTACCCTGTTTATAGGTACTACGATGACCACAAAGCCAACATTCCATAAGTCATGCTTGAAAGTAGATACCTCTCTACTTTACTCAACCCACCATTCCTTGATGTACTACCAGATTGATAGAAATCGTTTGTCCTTAAACAGTTTTTGCAACACCACCTCTCGCGGTTCTAGTGGAGAGGCATGGGACGAGATAAGGCTGCAAGGCCCCTTTTTTGAACCAGATCTGCAATGAGTTTGACGAGCTGAGCTGGATCGACTGGCTTGGCGATATGCTGCTGAAATCCAGCACTGAGAGCCTGTTTTTGATCAAGTTCGCCGGCATAAGCAGTGAGGGCGATCGCCAGAATGTTTCCTCCTTGCTCTGGCGGCAACACTCTGACTTGCTGGAGCAGCATATAGCCATTGATGTCAGGCATCCCAATGTCACTCAGCAGCACGTCCGGTTGAAATTCGATCAGGGCGGCAATTGCAGCACGCGCAGAACCGACAGCGATTACGGTTGCCCCAGCTTGCTCTAGGAGAAACGTCACAAAGTCCTGTGAGTCGGTATCATCATCCACCACTAAAACTTGGATTCCCTGCAAATCAAGCGAAGTTTCGGGCAACTGAGAAGCTTGATTGACTGAAGGCTGAGTCGGCATGAGGGGCAGTCTCACCGTAAAGGTTGCTCCTAATCCTTCTCCGGGGCTATCGGCTTCAATCGTCCCGCCATGCAGTTCGACCAGATGCCGCACGATCGCCAGTCCTAACCCCAATCCGCCAAACTTACGGGTGGTCGCACCATCTTCTTGACGAAAGTAGTCAAATACATAAGGGAGAAAACTCGGTGAAATTCCTTTCCCGGTATCGTTAACAGAGATTTGAGCATGTGGGCCGATCTGTTCTAGCTGCACTTCAACCCGTCCCCCGATCGGCGTGAATTTAACTGCGTTCGAGAGCAGGTTCCACACGATTTGCTGCAACCGGGTTGAGTCTCCTGAAACCAGTCCGACTTCCGGTTTGAGCATCATTTCTACCTGAATGGATTTGGCTTCTGCTGCCAGTCGCACCGTTTCGATCGCTGCTTTTATCGTTGCGGCTAAGTCAACGGAGTTAACCGTGAGACTAAGCTTGCCTTGCAGAATCCGAGAAACATCCAGCAGATCCTCGATCAGTTCAGCTTGCAGTTTGGCGTTCCGCTCGATCGTTGCCAGAGCTTGCTTTGTTTTTGCCGCGTCTAGCTTGCCGTCCTGCAAAAGCCTTGACCATCCGAGGATCGGGTTAAGGGGCGATCGTAGCTCATGGGACAGCACCGCCAAAAATTCGTCTTTAATGCAGTTCGCGGTTTCAGCTTCCTTGCGGGCAGTTCGCTCTCGTTGCAGCAGTTTTTCCCGTTCTTGTTCAATCTGGTCTCGTTCTGCGGTGCGTTGGGTCAGACGATCGCGCATCGCAGCAAACACATGAGAGAGGTGGGCAACTTCAGCAATAGTGCTTTGGGGCAACGGAGCCTGGGTATCTCCAGTCGCAAACTGATCGGTTGCATAAGCTAGAGCTGTGAGCGGTCTGGACAGCTGGCGAGCAACCTGCAACCCAATGATTAAAGCGATCGCAGCAATAACTAAGAGCGTCTGAAAATCTCGATTTCGTCTGGCATTCAGTGCCGCTAAAACATCGGAAGTAGAGCGTTCAACGACAATGCCCCAACTAAGGACAGGAACCTGGGCGTAGCCTGCGAGCTGCCACTGTGACTTATCCCAATAGTGCAACCCTCCAAAAGAAGTCTGTTGCTCTAGCAATGCCGCAACTGGGGGAATTTGAGAGCGATCGGCAAAGGTATTCACCAAACTGGCATCAGGATGAGCAATGACCCGCCCTTGATTATCAACCAGATATGCTTTGAGGTTGGCATTTGCACTGGTCTTAATCAGTTGCTCTGTCACTTGTGATGACTCGATCGCTCCGGCAACAACTCCTGCAAATTGCTGGTTTGCATCGTACAAAGGAGTTGTAAAGGTGAAAATTGGCTTTTTCAGAACTCGTCCTATCCGAATATTGACGGTGGATTGCCCTAATTTCGCCGCTTTGTATGAGGCAAAGTCTGAAATAGATGGGCTTAAGGATCGATCGTCACTGCGCGCGATCGCATTTCCCGCTGCATCATAAGTTGTTAGCACCGTAACATCAGGGTATGCCTGATTGAAGAGCCGAAGGAAATTGCGCTGCTCAGAAGCAGACATTGCTGCTAAGTTAGGTTGTTTTGCTAAAGCATTAACAGCGGCACGGTGCAGATTGATATAGTTAGCAATGTCTTGCGCTAAAGTTGCCGCTAACGTTTGCTGAAGGGTCAGGGCTTGATTGATGACAGCCTGCTCTTGCGGCAGCGCAATCAAGGTCACGGTAAACAAAAGGGGCAGCGCAACGACCCCCACCAGCGTTACCGCTAATTGAGTTTGTAAAGACCTTGGCTCAAGGCGGCGAAGATAGGGTCCCAGCCACGGCAGCAGTGCCAGCAGCGTCCCCAATCCACCATAAAAGAGAACCGAGTTCCAGGTAGGAAATCCTAACCCGATCGTCCACGACCAGAGCATTCCCCCAGCAAACACATGAGCAGCCTGAAAGAGCCTTTTGGGCAACTTGGGATAGGAATAGACTGCGAATAATAACAACCCAGCAATCAAGTAGGCAACGCCATAGAGCAGCAAATGAGGACGAACCGGATCATATAAACGAGCATTAAACTGAGGATTGAATGGAATCAAAACAATGATTCCATCAAGCACCATTCGGATACTGGTTAGCAGGGCAAATAAGTCAATTCCCTGTTTAGGATATTGGCGATGATGATGTTGCAGAAGAGGGCGATCGCTGTCCCTAAACCCAAAACTAAAAAGTCCACAAATGCAGTCCAGGTGCCGGAGAGAAAATTCCCGCTGGCAGCTTGAAGCAGCGCAGAAGCCGCTATCAGATGCGCGATGAAAATAATGGAACGACGAGGCAGCAGTGTTACGGCAGCAATCAAAATCGCACCACCAATCACCTGCCATGCCCCCAGCCAGGATAAATGCGGCTGAATTGGAACAAACACATGGGTATTAAGCGTGTGGGGCAACATCAACATCAACGTGCCTCGAATGGCAAGGTAAATGCCAATAAACCATTGCAAGGTGTCGATCCAGATTTGCCGTTTCATTATTCTTTTTCCGTGTATTGATCTGTGTATCAGTCGGATTGATCAGTACTAAATGTAATTCAGTAAATGAGCGATCGCGCGCTCAGAGACCTCCGGTTCTACCCCAAGAATAGACTGCTGGAACCCCGCTTCCATGACCTGCTAATCGCGAACTTTCCCAGCGTAAGCGGTGAAGTCCATTTCAATGGAATTGCTATCGCCGCACACCAAGAGGAGAGGCTGCCGCACTAGAGGCAACGTTTCGATCTGCTGCATTTGCCTGTTAGTAGTCAATAATGAGCAATGAGAATGAGCAACAAGCAGCTATGCAATTCATGTATCATTACCCGTATCAGAAATTGATAGTTTCGAAGCGGTTCCACCTTCTGACGGATCAGACGATCGCAAATCATCGAGGGGAACGACGGCAACCAGGGCTTTGCCACGCCGAGTTAAGATAACCCGCTCTTTACCATAAGCAACTCGATTAATTAGGTCAGCAAATTGATTTCTTGCTTCTACAGTCGAGATCGAAAATTGCACCATTGGGACAGCCTAGAGATTGCGTTTCAACAGTACTGAAATGTACATTTCAGCGGAGAATGCTACACCTACCACGTCTTTATGGGCGATAACTTCTATCCAAAGGGGGATAGACTGTGTCGTAAATAGTCCTGAAGTACTTATGCGCTAGGTGTGAGTGAGCAGTAAAACTTGCGCAATTAGCAAGTCAGTTGCGCGCTTTCCAAGCTTTTGAAACCGCTATTATTCAAGGCTTTCAGAGCTTGAGACAAATTCGGTCAAGGAGCATCAATATTCTACCCTTGAAGTCCAGAACGCTTATCTAGCATAGAGCCAGGGATTTACGTCATTCATTTGCTAATTGCGCCAAATCATTTGCTCATCCACAAGGAGCAGTCAAACTGCCGCGTTGCCCCCTGGAGTCGAGTTGTAACCCGGTTTCCGGGCAATTCATTTGTTGACATCGATCGCCGTCAGGTAGATAACAACGGTGAATCCTGGTTTCACAATCCCGATGGCAACTGCTGGATTCACGATAGCCGCATTGACTTACTCTAACGGGTTGAGCAAACTCAAATGAGCTTTAATTACAGCAAAAGACAATTCGTTGCCTGTGTGATTGGGTGCTGGATGATGGGCAGCGCGATCGTTGGATGCAGCCCCACAACGACATGATCGCAGCTTGATGCCACGTCACCCAGCCCTGAAACAGTCACAGCATCTACACCAACGCCAGCAGATTCCCCAACCCTTCCCAAGCTAGCAGGTGTTCAAGAATAGGCGGAAATTTTGAAGGGTGAATCGGTGCAGGGATTAACGTTCAGCAATAACGGCAAGCTTTTGTATCAGGATAAAGTGCTGCTGCCAGAAATTCCGGTGAGCTATGTCAGTAATGGCGATATTAGTGCCAGTTGCGGTTAAGGATTTGATCAGGTTCACGGTTAATTCCTCTGCTTGAGTTGCGTTTCAAGAATCCAAGATTAGAAAAAGTCCCCTTAAACCTGAAGCCCAATTCTTGCGCTGTTTTATCAAAATTTTGTGGTGTATCGTGATCTTGTCACAGTGTTTTGAATCAAGGAAGTTAAGAAACTAAAGAAAAGTCTTTACAAACCAGGAGGACTTGCTTAGGATATTTCTAAAGAATTATCTTTAGAAATATGAGATCCATTTCAGACCGACCTCAAGCACTTATGCGTGCTGCAACGTTAGCAGAGCTTCAGGAAAAAGGGCAATTACTCGTGCGGTTGAACCAGCAACCTGTTGCACTGTTTTACAGCAACGATCGCGTCTATGCGATCGACAACCGCTGTCCACACATGGGCTTTCCACTACACGGTAGTGTTTGTAAAGATGGAATTGTCACCTGCCCCTGGCACTATGCTCGGTTTGACCTGGCAAGCGGCGGGACATTCGATTCCTGGGCAGATGATGTGCGATCGTTTCCGGTGCAGATTCAAAACGGGGAGATTTGGGTGGATGTTGCACCACTGAACAATCTTAAAGGTCATCATCAGCAACGATTACAGGATGGATTGGAACAAGGAATTTCCCTGGTCATTGCGAAATCGGTGATTGCATTACTGGATCTGGGAGTTGCGCCAACGGAAGCATTTCAACTTGGGCTGTCCTTTGGCACGCGCTATAACAAAACCGGATGGGACACCGGGTTAACCATGCTCACCTGTATGATGAATCTGCTGCCGTATCTCGATGAGGGTGATCGCCCCCGTGCCCTCTATCAGGGGCTTTCTGCCGTTGCTCGTGACAGTGCAGAAGCGCCCCCACATTTCCGAGTCCACCCCCTGCCCACAACGAACCTGAACTTTGTGACCCTCAAAGCCTGGTTTCGCCAGTTTATTGAGCAGCGCGGTCGCGAGGCGGCGGAACGGTGTTTGGTGACAGCCATAGAACTTGGAATTAGTCGAACTCAAATTGCTGAGATGCTATTTGCAGCCGCAACTGACCACCGTTACCTGGATGTGGGTCATGTGCTGGATTTCATCAATAAGGCGTTGGAAGCTCTGGATGCAACCGATTGGCAAGAAGCTGAATCTGTTTTAGCAAGTTTAGTTTCAGTGTTAGCCAACGCAACTCGCATGGAGGAAGCCAGTTCATGGCGATATCCAGTGGATTTAGTCACAATTCTGGAAGGTGCGTTTGAGCAATTGCCTGCGGTGCTAGAAGCTGGAAAATCTCATTCAGAAGAGTGGGTGCAACCTCCAGAGTTCATGTCGGTGTTGTTGGGAGAAGATGCTCAGGCGATCGCCAATCACTTGTTAGAGGCGTTGCGATCAGGCTGTACAGAGGCACAGTTAGCCCAAATCGTCACCTACGCGGCTGCCCTGCGAGTCGCCCGATTTCACACTAATAACGATCATGGAGATTGGAACAGCGCCCACCATCCCTTTACCTTTGCCAACGCAGTACAGCAAGGAATTCGTCGGGTTCCAAGTGTTGAACTGCTGCGGGGTGTATTTGATGCTGCCATGAGCGTTTATTTGAACCGATTCTTGAATGTGCCACCGGCTCGCTTACCAGATGCTAAAGACACTGTTGCCAATCCTGAAGTCTTGCTGGAGAAATTGCCTGACCTGCTCGATCGCCAGCAACAGGTGAATGAAACGGGACGACTGGTAGCACAATATCTTTACAGTGGTGGCAATCCCAAAGCTCTGATGGCAATGCTGGCAAAACTTATGCTGCGTGAAAATCGAG
The DNA here is from genome assembly GCF_039962475.1 of Leptolyngbya sp. GB1-A1. NCBI lineage: Bacteria > Bacillati > Cyanobacteriota > Cyanophyceae > Leptolyngbyales > Leptolyngbyaceae > Leptolyngbya > Leptolyngbya sp. GB1-A1. The sequence continues at coordinate 14,748 of NZ_JAMPLI010000061.1, forward strand.
ATTTCCATGTGATTCAATCGATGGACGCTGCATTCCGGTTATACTCCCAACTCGTTGACCCAGCTGAAAGAGCCCCTGTATTGGTAGCAGCTGCACGATATTTAGCGGCTCATGCACCAACGATGCGATCGCAAGAGCAAACTTATCAGATGGCGTATCGGTTACATCGGGGCGATCGCTTGTTTGAAGATACAGAACCAGACGTTAATGCGGAATAATTTGATAGGCGCAACGTCGCTCTCCAGCGATGATATGCTCGACTCGCTCAATGGTCGTATCATCGCCCAATATTGACTGAAAGACCTCTAATTCTTTCGCACAAAGTCCAGTACAAGCCGTCGCAGCCGCACAAACGGGGCAATGATTCTCAATCAATAAAAATGATCCGTCCGCTTGAGTTTGCACTTCTGCCATATAACCTTCATTAGTGCGGATCTCAACCAGTTTATTCAAGCGTTGCTTGAGTGAACGCTTGCCTTTCATCTGCTGGCTGTAACTCTCAAGCTGTTGTTGGGAGCGAACTTCGAGCAAGTGATTTAACCCTGCTTCACCAAACGCTTGTTTCACGGAATTCAGCAAGCTTAAGGTTAGTTCTGCATATCCATCAGGAAAGAAGCGATCGGCAGCGGCAGTCAACTGCCACAGCTTGGCAGGTCGTCCCATTGGGCGCGATTCTTCCTGATACGTGACTAACTGTTCATCTTGCAGGGCATAGAGATGTTGCCGCACTGCCATTGCCGTAATCCCTAAGCGGGCAGCGAGAGTTTCTGCATCTAAACGTCCTTCCTGCTTCAATAACTGTACGATCGCCCGTCGCGTCCGAACTGCCGTTTCTTGAGTTTGAGTTTTTCTTGCCATAATTTGCGCTCTACCTATCTACAAAGTAAAGAATTGCTTTTACAAAGTCAACAACGATCGCGTATCCTTTTTCTCAAGCTATTTATTTAGAAAGTATTTGCGTTAGGGATCGGGCTATGAGCGAAATCCAAAGACTTAACCCAGCAGGACTGGCTGATTCCTCCCACTATGGATACGCTCAAATCACGATTGTTCCTCCCAATACAACGCTGGTGTATATTGCAGGACAGCTGGGGGAAGATAAAAACGGTCACTTTCCCAGTGATTTTGAAGGTCAGTTAAAACAGGCGTTTACGAATCTTCGGATAGCACTGGAAGCGGTTGGTGCAACTCCCGATCGGGTTGTTAAAATCACAATACTTTCCGTTAATCATGATTCTGAAAAACAACGCTTGATTTCTGCCGAGCGTAATGCGATGTGGCAGGGCGATCGCAAACCAGCCAGTACCCTCATTCCAGTACCTCGGCTCGCTGTAGATGGGGCATTGTTTGAAATCAATGCGATTGCCGCTATCCAAAATTCCTGATATAGGAGCGATTCATGTCACTTCCTCTAATTCTGCAACCTGGTGAAGGGCGATTCCTGCGGAGAGCTTCGCTAACGGTACCAATTGGCACTAGTACTTGCACCTTTAAGGCAACGGGCAAAGAAACTCACGGACATTTTGGATTGTTTGAGTTTGTGATAGAGCCAGGCGCAAATGGTGCTAGTCCTCACATTCACAAAAAACTGACCGAAACATTTTATGTTGTGGAAGGTGAAGTGGAACTCCTTTTGGGCGATCGCCGCATTGTTGCTGAACCCAAAACCTTTGTCCTCGTACCAGAAAACACACCGCACGGATTTTCTAATGCGGGTCAGACTCCGGCAACTTTGTTGGTTTTATTTTGCCCTGCTGATTCACGTGAGCAGTATTTTGAGGGATTGGCTGAACTAACGAAAGATGGACGGCAACCGAGCCAGGAAGAATTCCTCGACTTGATGCAGCGGTTTGATCAATATCTGGTTCCTGAGCCTAAAAACCATTAAATTTCAAAGAAGATAGAGAGATAACATCGATGTTGCAAGGAAAGGTTTTGCGTGTTGCTCGTCCAACCGATCGTCTTGATCAAGTCGTTCGTTTCTACACGGAAGGGCTAGGATTACACATCCTTTATCGGTTTGAAAACCATGACGGTTTCGATGGAGTCATGGTTGGAATGCCCGGAGAAGCCTATCATTTTGAATTCACACATCACCGAGGACACTCAGTAGGACGCGCTCCGACTCAAGATAATCTCATCGTCTTCTATCTTCCAGAACAATTGGAGTGGCAACAAACAATCAAACGAATGAATGCTGCTGGATATAAGCCAGTTAAATCTTACAATCCCTACTGGGATAACAAAGGAGTAACCTTTGAAGACCCAGATGGCTACCGAGTTGTTTTACAGAACGATATTTGGGATTCATAACGAGCGATTACCCCAAAGGGGGAACTGCTTCGCATCGCCCCAGAGCTTGCAGCAGGAGCAAAGCCAAAAATGATAGCCACCATTGCTAGGAAAGAAGAGAATTTAAAGCTTTATCCCAAAGCACCATTACTCTCTAGCGATCGCACCCGATGGAGTGGGGTTCATTTGGAATATCATCAGCAACCACCCCATCAAGTTCCTGAAAATGCCTTAAACCAATCTCAAATTATCATTCATACTCAACGGCTCTCTTCTCCCCTCGTTGAATATATGCCGCCACAATCTCTGCAATTTGAGCAAACAGAACGGGGAGATATTACAATCATTCCGGCTCAAGTCAATAACTGGGCGATTTGGGAAAAGGAATGTCACTTTATTCTGCTTCAGTTCTATTCAACTATTTTTGAGCAGTATGCATTTGAATGGACTTCTGGTAGCGACATTGAACTCATTCCCAGCTTTAGTCGCTCTGATCTGCTAATTTTTGGAATTGGGTGGGCACTCAAAACTGAGCTTGAAACCAATGGATTAGTAGGCAGCCTTTATGTTGATTCACTCACGACAACATTAGTGAATCACTTACTGCGGCATTATTCAACACAGAAGAAAAGTTCTCCATTAACATCTCAGGGATTATCTAAACGGCAATTAAAACAGGTGATTGAGTATGTCGATCAGCATCTGGATCAAAACTTGACGCTTGCGACTCTGGCAGCGATCGCCCACATGAGTCCGAGCTATTTTTCCACTTTGTTCAAGCACTCCATAGGGCTTGCTCCACATCAGTATGTAATTCACTGCCGCATCAACCGAGCAAAACATCTGCTTCTGCAAGGGATGAGTGTGGCTGAGGTTGCATTAAATTTAGGATTCAGCCACCAAAGCCATCTCAGCCGTCATTTTAAGCAACTGGTTGGCGTGACTCCAAAAGCATTTTTGAAAAGCCAGTAGGAATGTGCTCAGATTCAGAGGAATATGCAAGACGGGCATCGTGGAGTTTTGTAGAGTCTTTATTAAAGGCTTTTCTTTAGAAAATAATCTCTATGAAACGACCTGCCCTCATTGTAGCGATCGCCATCTTCCTGATCACCCATGCGACTAACCTGCAAATTCCGCTATACAACACCTACACGAATCTAGCAGGCTTTGGCAGTGGGATCTCGGCGATCGCATTCTCAACCTATGTTGTCGGACTGCTTCCTACGTTAATTCTGCTGGGTGGAGCCTCTGACCGAATTGGACGCAAAAAGGTGATTTTGACAAGTTTGCTGTTTGCCTGTGTCGCTACCTTTTTGATGATTGCCCATCCCACCATTTATACCTTGTTCATGACACGAGTACTGCAAGGCATTGGGGTGGGGTTAATCACAGGAACCGGAACAGCGTACTTATCTACGTTGATGCCTCAATGCTCTACCAGAGTAGCAGCCTACGTCAGCTTAACGACAGCACTGGGATTTTCGAGCGGTGCTCTGTTTACCAATCTCGTTCTCTCCATTCACAATTCCCTCGTTCCGTTGAGTTATTGGATTGTTTTTGTTCTCATCCTGGGTTGTATTGGTTTAGCAATCAATATTCCCGAACAGGCAACGATACCAACTCCACTGGTTCAATTACCCCTCTTTCCAGCGAAGGCAATTTGGGCAGGGTTCGCGATCGCCCTCGCATGGTCTCTAGCCGGGATTGTGGGAATCATCCTACCCACTCAACTGGTGCAATACGGGCTACCCAACTGGTCAGGACCCATGCTGTTCATCATTGTGATGACCGGGGTAGTATTCCAACTCGTTGCCCGACGCATGGAACCACAGCGATCGCTCCAACTCGGTTCACTGCTGATGGTGATCGGGTATGTCCTATTTACAAGCGGTGCAGCATGGGGTTCGTTGAGTTTAGTGCTGGTTGGAGTGGCGATCGCAGGAATAGCGTGCTACGGATTCACCTATCTGGGTGGATTAGCTGAAGTTGTGGGGTTAGGTGGCAATCAATCTGCAAGAGTGACCTCTGGCTATTTTGCCTGTGCTTATTTGGGATACGGCATTCCAGTCATTTTCATTGGGTTTCTCTCTGATCGCTTTGGTACGATTCACACCCTTGTTGGCTTTGGAGCCATCTTACTGATAAGCAATGCCTTACTCATTGCTGTGTATCAAACACTAAAGCATGAGAAGAAACCTCAGGCATGAAAAAAGCTGAACCGCTTAAACACATCTCGCATCACTCATTCAAGCATTAAATTACAGGAGGCTCAAACATGGTTACTCTGTTGCAGGTAGATTCCAGTCCAAGGAGCGAGCGTTCTATCTCTCGTGCTTTAACAAAACAGTTTATTCAAACGTGGCAACACGCTGATTCAAATAGTCATGTAACTTACCGGGATCTTGGACGCTATCCAGTTCCACCCATTGACGAAGCCTGGATTGCAGCAGCATTTACACCACCTGACCAAGTGAACCCAGACTTGGAATCCGCATTAAAAACCTCGGATGAGTTAATTGATGAGTTGTTCGCAGCCGATTTTTTAGTTTTTGGCATTCCGATGTATAACTACAGCGTTCCTGCCAACTTCAAAGCGTATATCGACCAAATTGTGCGAGTAAGACGAACGTTTACGATCGACTCTGACGGTTATAAAGGACTGGTGAGCGGTAAAAGAGCAGTGGTGATTACTACACGAGGAGGTAGTTATGCAGGCAGTCCTCTAGACTTTCAAGAACCCTATCTGCAAGCCGTATTTGAATTCATTGGGATCACAGATACTGCTTTTATCCATGCAGAAAACTTGGCGATGGGAACTGAAGAACGACAACGTGCGATCGCGTCTGCTCACACAGCCATTCATCAAGTCATTTCAAACTGGCAGTATGACTATAGTGCTATGTCTTAAAAGCCAGGAGGTCAATTATTCAGCGATCGAATCCCAGATGGTTTTCGTGTCAGCAAACATTCGGAAACGGCAAATCTTGCCATCCACCAAATCATAAACGTGTGCAGCCGCCGCACACAGGGATTTTTGTGACTGCCGATGATGACCCACATAAGCACCAATTACGACAATGGAATTGCCAGCCTCCAGGTATTGCTCAATCTGAAACGAAAACTTTTTCCAGCGATCGTCATTTGCTTTAAAGACTTTCTCCACGACTGCTGTGGCTCCTCGATACGTTTTTCCTTGTGGGAACCCTTGATTCTGAATCCATTCCAAATCAGAGGTACAGAGATTTAAGAACGCATCATAATCCTTTTCGCGAAAAATTCTGTACAACTCCTGTACAACCTGAAGATTTGACATTGTAGTAACACCTGATATGAGAAATTATTCGTGTTTACCCATTGATCTCAAGCCAATCTTGTCGCAATATCGCCCACAATGCCACGTCTTCAAACACGCCCCATTTACGGATTCATTAGCGTAGCACTCCTTCTTGAACAAATCCATTTTTCTGCAAAACTTTGCCTGAGCCTGGATTCCTCAGCATGTGATAAGCATAAAGTCGATTCAAGCTGAGGTGGTTAAATCCGAAAGTTATCAAAGGTTTCAAAGCTTCGCTCATATATCCCTGTCCCCAAAATTCTGCTGCAACCCAAAAGCTTAATTCTGCTTGAGCATGTTCCTGCTTAATCTCTCGAATTTCAAGGATTCCACAAATTCCTTCTAAGGATTTGCATTCAAGTCCAAACGTGACAGAGTGTCCTGCTTCTGATGCTTTTAACTGCCGTGTAATATAACGCTCGGCTTCTCCATCGGGATAGGGATGAGGAATGGAAATGGTAGTGTCAGCGATCGCCCTCGCACTTACTTTTTCTTGAATAGAGGGAGCATCAGCAGAGTTGAGAGGACGTAGGATCAGGCGATCAGTTTCTAGTGTAGGTTGGCTCAGCATACCGCAGTCATTTCGGATGGTTCTCCTGTGAATTCTTTAACCTTGACCTGGGCTGGCATAATCGTTCTCCTATGATGCGATCTACTCCAACATCGTGGTACCATGTTGCCTCTACATAAACAACGTGGTACAAATAAAATTCGCTTCGCGCTAACCCTTCCCAATAGGGTTTGTCTGGATTGAATCCTGGTTGCTTTAAGATCGCCTCAAATGCTTCTTTACTTTTCCATTGCCCGTAATTGAACATCCGCGTTCCGTCCAAACTGCGATGAAAGCTTGCCGAAACAAGTCCAGGCGAATTGTTCATCGCTCGATCAAGTTCTGTTGTTGTTCGCTTTACCATTTCTGGTTGATTTACAGGCATCATGCGAAATTTGGCAAGATGAGTAACGCGATCGCCCACAGCGATCTCAACTTCTGCGGATACCGATTGGCTTGCTGACACTTCTAACTGCAACGAGTCAGGCGGAAAAATTCACTGAATACCGCCGGACGCTGCAAACTGCGATGGTCAAACTTAGGTTGCCGCTGGCTGTATGTGAAGACACGCACTCCATCTAAACTTTGATGCACACTTGCTGACACAAAGTAGGAATTGGACTTCCAGGAGGTGATTTGCTCTTTGATCGCATCCACTAATCCTGATTGATGTCGCTCTGCAACAGTGTACAAATCTAACCCGATGATTGCAGTATTTGACCGATCCATCTAAACCATAAGTGCTTTTTTATTCTCGCTAGTTGCTTGTTCTGACTGATGTTAAACACGAATCGACAATCTTTATCTCAAGTCGTAAAGACAACCTTATGCAATGTCTTTTGGTATTCGTTATTGGCTAGATCGAGCATTTCACCAAACAACGGAGAAAAGGGGCGATTAGTGTCCATTGCCGTATAGTCTTCCAACGAGCGCCAGTGTCCAAAGTTAATGCAACGCCATCCGTCTAAGCTGCGGTGAGTATGGGTTGAAATTAGTCCTGGTTGTCCTGAAACCATGTTTAGTGCCTGCTTAAGTAGCTTAATAAACCGAGGTTAGTTCTCAGGTTGCTTCATCTTGAAGATACTGAAATTAATCAGTCCATCCATTTCGGTTGTAAGATGTAACTCACTATTTTTCGGCTCCGCATCAAAGATTTCAAACAGATGAACATCTGAAGGTTCAAAATTTGTGATTGGCTGGGTTACTACATAGGAGGCTTGATCCACCCATTGAATGTAGCTCGTGACCCGTAGCCTATCCCGACTTCGAATTACACTGCCAGAAACAAATCCTGGATGATGCTTTAAAGTAGACTCGATCGTTTGAATGACTTGTTCTACAAGCATTTTCTGATCTTCAGGTGTCACTGGAAAAACTGCAAACTCTGCTGGCAACCCGTTAGTTTGACTTACAATCGTCATAGCAATCTCCAGAAGTCAATTAGCCATCTTGCAATACAGGTTTTAACTTGTGTCTATCCGCCTTGTGGGCTAGTTTAATCGTCATTACCTGTCACGAATCTACGCAAGCGATTCAAGCAGTTTCATTAGATACAACTATGCAACAATGAGCTAAGGCATTGGTCGAAAGAATCGAGCTAAAAGTGGTGTGATGCAGGCAGTTGACGTGATTCGAGAGCAGCTAACTAAAATTCGATAAACTACAAGCAGCAGTAATTTCTAACTTCTATGCGCACTATGGATAAATTGCCGCAGGTTGATATGACTCACCATACTCATCCGGCGCTCAATGGTCATCCGATTTTGACTAGTGGGCATTCAGGATGGAACGGCATTTTTTTCCATCACTATGATCATCCGGCTCACCAAAGTCCAACCTATCAATGGATGCAGCATATTATTGGCATTACAGGGCAGAGTGGGCATCCAGTTCAGTCGGAACATCAGGTAGAGGGGCAACGCCTAAACTGCCACTGTCAACCTGGTGAAATGCTGTTTATCCCGGCTGGAATCAACTATTCGTCGCTCTGGCATGATGCAGGCGAATTTTCCCTCCTGGGATTTTCCCCTCAGTTTTTTGAACAGGTTGCACATGAATCGATTCGAGTGAAGCAAGTTGAATTGATTCCACACATCGGGGTTGGCGATTCGCTGGTACAACAGATTGGATTGGCTCTGAAAGCAGATATTGAAGCAAAACATCCGGCAGGTCGAATGTTTGGAGAATCGCTGGCGACAGGTTTAGTGATTCATCTGTTGAAGCAGTATTCCATCTGGCAACCTCGATCGCGTTCTGATGATACAGGTCGTT
>NZ_JAMPLI010000062.1:0-22612 GCF_039962475.1 Leptolyngbya sp. GB1-A1
TTCAAGCCAGTTAAAGCGCGCAGCAAGCGGTCTTGTGTCAGCACCCGTTCAATATCCAGCATTTGCTTATCCCATTTCTGCCTTCTATTCTTGCTTATTTCCCGACAAGTCTATTGGCTATCAAACTATCCCAATGGGGTATTTGGTTCCTGGGGTGATTACGATCGCAACCAGTTCAAACAAGACAGTAAGTATCATAACGTTCCTTTTCCCATTGCCTATCCGCACGTCAACCTCAAACAGCTATTCAGTAGCACTCAGGGTTTACCCAAGCGATATGGCATGGCAGAAGCTTTGCAACTGGCAGGGGTTGCGCTAGAAGGAACTCATCACCGAGGCATTGATGATGCCAGAAATATTGCTAAATTGCTGCCGTTCATTTTAGGCAGGCAACAACTACAACAGCCTTCAACCGCTTAATTAACGATGACTGACATCCGCAAGCTACTCAACCAGATTGCCAGTGCTGAGGCACAATTGCAATCAACTCAATTCCTTGCACCCTGTGTCAAAGGTGGACGAGTTCGGACACGGGCAGCAGGAATGGTCTATACCTTCACTCCCAAACCTCGTCAGAAGGATGGGGTATTTTTCAACCCACAGGTGAACAAACTGCAACGCTGATGGAAGGGGCAGATTTACCTCAGGTCGCTGCTTACTTGCAGCAGTTTCCGACCATTCGACTGCGGCTAGCATATCGCTTACAACATCAATCCTGGCTGGCATATCCTGTCAGTGAAGCCGATATGCGGCAGCGGTTTAAGACGGTCAAACCTGTTGCTGTGCATTTAGTGACAGAAAGCGTTGCCTTTGAGCAAATTCTTGCTCGTTGGAATGGCAATTCCTGCTGGTTTGAAGAAGTCGATCGCCGTGCTGATCCTACAATCGCCGAAACCCTCCAATCCAATCTCAAGCAGTTGGCTCCTATGGAGGAATTGCAGTTCAAGGGGATGACTCCAGAAATGCGAACCCTTTACGAATTAGCAACTCAGCAAATAGAAGGATTTGCTCAACCTCAACGAGATGAAAAGCGGTTGCAGCAAGCTCTCAAGCTGGGTGGGGGTGAACTGCACCAGTTTCAGGATCGAGGGGATTACTGGACGGTGGATTGGACAACATTAGATGGCGTGCGTCATACCAGTGCGATCGCCAAAGAGGATCTGACCGTTGTGAGTTCTGGCATTTGCCTCAGTGGACGCGATCGCGACTTTGATCTGCAATCGCTAGTGGGTGTGATGGAACACCGGGAGTGGTGAAACAATGAGCATCTTTTTTCACGAATAGCTTTACCGAACGGATACCGTCATGGCAAAGCTGAAGGATTTTTCTGTGACCATTTGTGGTGCAGGCGCTTTGGGTGCAAACCTGGCTGATTATCTATACAACAACAACTCTTCTCTACAAAGAATCTATAGAACAACATCTTCGTACTTCACTACCGTCATCGAATTGAAAGTAATGCCAAACGACGAGGAAAGCGAGCGCCCTCTCAGCACCAGGAATCAACGGCCTCGGAGATGGAGAAACTTGCTGTCCCAGTTGAGTTTCCAGCGATCGGACTGCTTTACCTCTATCGAGAAGCAAGGAAGGACGCTCACCTTCATGCAGTAGCCGTAACGGTGTGGAGAGGTCCAGACAAACTGGCAGAAACCGAGCCGATCCCCTGCATGGGTATGACCAATGGGCAGGTAAAGTCCTACCTACATAAAGGTTTTGGTAACGTTGAAGGAGCGATACGGCATCACGGAGTTTGAGCCACCGATTCGTTTAGAACCTTGTGAGTGCCCGATCGCACCCTGTTCTTTAAAGGCAAAGTAAGGAATTTCCCTATGTTTGCTCAGGCAGAAATAGCGATCCGAGAGTTGTTTGAGCAAGCATTAGTTGAGCGAGAACAGGCTAACTTGAATCAACTGTGGCAAAATGTGGAACCCGTTCTGCGACAGATGTCGAAAATTGACTAACTTAGGTTAGGTGGATGGGCGATCGCCCAGTTAGCGGATCTACATCATCAAAGAGCGATGCGGTGGTTGAGTGATTGGGAGGAGACAGATGTGAGGTAGAACCGCCCACTGCGGAGGATTGGCTGACCGGAGCGCAGTCATCTCTTGAGACATAGTTGAGTTGAGATTCTTCTGCATTCTTTAACAATTCCGCTTGTTCCGCAGCAGTTAAGTTCTGCTTAATAGAAGAGTTTGCAAGGAATTTGGGAGTGTAAATGATTTTATGTTCCTTGCAGCGATCGCTTCACACCGCTTAAATATTTGCAGACCCCTGCCTCTTTCCCTTCCCCTACAAGTATTAGAAAGACGGGCAAACCTTTTTGCTTGCTATAAGGCAAGACCTATCTCAGGAGTAAGCTAAAATTTTGGAAAAGGTAGGAATAAATAGGTCTTCAGAATTGACACGTATTCCTTCGCTATCTCTCACGAATTGACATGTATTTCTTCGCATACCCTACGAATTGACACGCAATTCTTCGCTATCGTGACATAAAATCCTTCGCTGTGGCATTCAATCCTTCGCTACGGACACTTATTCCTTCGCTCTACATTTGCTTCTTCTATTCTTGAAGGCGGCACCCAGATTCGAACTGGGGGATGGAGGTTTTGCAGACCTCTGCCTTACCACTTGGCTATGCCGCCATATCGATTCAGAAGCCAGTATATCAGATCTCGCTGCTTTTATTAGAAGCCTGCCAGGCAAAACAACTTTACTCTTCAGGAAAATATGCTAAAAATTGTTTCAAAATGGAATGGTCGCGCTTGACGGTAGAGGAATAATGGCACAGGAAGCCGTAACGATCGCCCAAATCACCGACACCCATCTTTTTGCCAATTCGGATCAGGCTTTGAAAGGCGTGAATACTGTTCGATCGCTTCAGGCAGTCATTCAGCGAGTGCAGCACAGGCAGCCGGATGTTTTGCTGTTAACCGGGGATGTATCGCAGGATGAGACGCTGGCATCCTATGAGCATTTGCGGGAGTTGATTGCGCCGCTTGGTCTTCCCACTTATTGGATTCCGGGCAATCACGATCGACCAGAATTGATGATGCGAATGCTGAGCGAGGCTCCTTTTCGGCGTGAAAAATCATTGCAGCAGGCTGGCTGGAATGGGGTATTGCTCGATTCCCGGGTAGCGGGAGAGGTGGGGGGCGAGTTGTCTCAGGAAAGCTTACAGGAATTGGACGAGGCGTTGCGGCGTTATCCTGATCTTCCGGCGTTTGTGGCGCTGCATCATCCGGTGTTGGATGTGGGGTCTGCCTGGATGGGGGAGATTGGGCTGGGCAACGCAGCCGATCTGCTAGCCGTGATCGATCGTCATCCGCAGGTGAAGCTGGTGCTGTTTGGGCACATTCATCAGGTGTTTGAGCGGCAGCGGCAAGGAGTCACTTATTTAGGTACGCCTTCGACCTGTGTACAGTTCAAGCCGCACAGTGAGACTTTTGCGATCGACGATCAGATGCCAGGATTTCGCATCCTGCGACTATGGGCGGACGGGCGGTTTGAGACTGCGGTGGAGCGGGTGCCCATCAAGCAGTAATTGACTGAGCCGGTTGCGCCAGGAGCGAACCTGAGTGCTTAACGCGAGAGGAAGCCAATCGTCGTACTGCGGATAAATGGGAAGGCGAGGAGTGAGCTGCCAACCGTGTTGCTGAACCATTTCAGCCAGGGCTGCGTCGTGGGGATGAGGGTAGTTGGGATTGACTTCATCTTTGGGACCAATGCCGCCAAGGTCGCGTGCTCCTGCTTGCAGACAGGCAATGAGCTGAGCCGAGGTTGGAATTAGATTGGGCGGAATTTGCAGCGTGATTTCTGGAGGCAGGAGGGTGCGGGCAAGCTGAATGACCTGCGGTAGCGTTTCGATCGCAAAGGCATTACCCTGCCAGGACTGTTGCTGCCCGGGACTGTGAGGTTGCAAGATCACTTCTTGAATGTGGCGATAGCGATCGTGGATTTGGGCGATCGTCTCCAGGGTTTCGACCCAGTCTGCTTCGGTTTCGCCGATGCCGAGTAGTAAGCCTGTGGTAAAGGGAATCTTTAGTTCGCCTGCCCATTCGAGCTGCTGTAGGCGGACAGACGGAATTTTACTGGGAGCGCGGTGATGGACAGTTTGCAGCAGAGCAGGAGTCATTTGCTCCAGCATCAGCCCCATTGAAACGTTGACTGTTCTAAGCTGCGCCATCTCCTCAAAGCTGAGAATGCCCGCATTCGTGTGGGGCAAAAATTCTAGATGCAGGGCAAGCTCACACAAGTCATAGATTCGCTGAAACCATGCCCGTCGCTGCGGATGCTGCGGATGCACCTCCCCAGCCAGAATCAAAATCTCGATTACGCCCTGCGGCTGAAGCGATCGTAAGATTTGCGCTGCGCGATCGAGCGTCAACCATTCATCTTGTCCCGGATCGGCCCGAAAGTTGCAGTAGGTGCAGCGATTGAAGCATTCGTAGGTGGGGACGAGGGTGTAGGCGGGGCTGTAGGTGAGGAGGCGAGCGGACATAGGGGTGAATGAAGGGAGGAGATGGGGAGACGGGGAGATAGGGGGGTAACAGGGGTAACCAAAGGAGGGCTTTGAATTTTGAGTTCGACCTTTAGCCGTTCCCTTCGCTGCCCATCGCTTTCCCTATTGCTCTATTTTGATTTACTCACCCCGTCCCTCCTCCCATCGCTTCCCCTCAGCCCCTCAGCCTCTTAGTCCCTCAGTCCCTCACTTCCTCACACAGAGACCCGTCCCCGGCTCACCGTTCCCATCGCTTCCACTAGACTGCGGACCACGGCGATCATGGCAACTTCATCGTTCAGGCGGTTGATAGCAGAGCCGACTCCGATTCCTGATGCGCCTGCGGCGATCGCCAGAGGTGCGGTGACGCTGGATAAACCGGAAGCACAAAGAACGGGGACGCTGACAACGCGAGAGATTTCAGAGGCGGCTGCCAGGGTGGGAGCTGCTTTTTCGATCAGTCCCAGGGTTCCGGCGTGAGTAGGCTGGCTGCTAGTGCCGCCTTCAGTCTGGATGATGTCTGCGCCTGCTTGAACCAGTGCTTCGGCAAGCTGCACCTGCTGGTCGAGTTCCAGGATGTGGGGAACCGTGACTGACAGAGTGATATGGGGCAACAGAGAGCGAGTCCGCTGGGTCAGTTCGAGGACTTCCGCCGCTTCAAACCGGATGCCCTGGGCGTAGAAGGGGTCGAAGTTGCCAATTTCGATCAGGTCTGCGCCTGCTTCGATCGCCGCTACAAATTTTTCAGGCTCAATCGCGGAAACGCAAATCGGCAGGTGGGTGAGCTGCTTTGCCATCCGCACGAGGTCGGCATCGGCAGCAATATCCACAAAGGTTGCCCCGCCGCGATCGGCAGCTTTTACGACAGCAGCAACGCGATCGGCATCAAAATTGGTCAAGCCACTGATTACTTTCAGGGCGTTTGCTTGCTGGAATGCCAGTTGAAGTGTGGAAGGAATGGTCATGGATTTCTCCAACCTTTAATAACGAGACGATCGTTCTACATCCAAAAATCCTATCGGTCATTCGGATATTGTGCTAGTCCTGGTCGGGATTGGGGGGGATCTGGAGAGATAGGGGATGGGGGGATGAGGGGCGGTTTTCTGAATGAAAGATTAAACAGAGTTATGGTTTTCCGAACCCGAAATTTCAATTGGTTATGAATATACTGGAAGTATGCAGGAGAGTTAAGAGCTTCAAGTTCTCTCCAATCATGCTTTTTTGCTGGCTTGGCTGGCAGTTTGACTAAGTTCACCATTTCACTTCAAGGACTTTTGCAATCATGGTTCAATCGATTTCTCGTTTTGATCAGTCGGCGGATCGGTTCGATGCTTCTGGGGAAGCAATGATCTCGCTGGATCAAAGAATTCAGGACGCGCTCGACTATGCCCGCACGGTGACGACGGCTCAGGGCATTACTTCAACTGAGGCAGTGGTTGCCTGGGATATTGTCGAAGAACTGATGGCTGAAAAATCTCACCGTCAGCAAAAGGCAAAGCGCGGCACCGCTTTCGATCGCTACTGCGAAGAATTTCCCAGCCGCATCGAGTGTCTGATCTACGACCTGTAGATTGGGATTGAGCGCATCAAGAGCGGATAGCCAGAGTGCGACCGCAGCTTAAACGCCTCGAAATTCGCCTGGTTACGATCGCGTTCAACTCCCCCCAAAATTCGCCTAAGATCGAACCAGAACACTGAATTAGATAGGCAGCAGTAATGATGGGGAGCAAATTCCCTGATGGAGCTATTGGGCGGCGATCGGTTCTGGCAGCCAGTGCTAAGGCGATCGGGCTGGTTGGACTGGGGTTACTAGGCTGTGCGCCACGATCGAGCCAGTCTGGAAATTCTGCTCAAAATCAGGTGAAAGAAAATCAAGGCAGTGCTGTATCAGGGCAGTCCGGTAAAACGATGACCCTGAGCAGTGCTGCCTTTGCTGCGGATGGCATGATCCCGGCGAAAAATACCTGTGATGGGCAAAACCTTTCACCTGCCCTGAGCTGGGACGAACCTCCGGCAGAGACAAAGAGTTTGGCAGTGGTGGTCACTGACCCCGACGCGGCGGGAAAAACGCACTGGTTGCTGTATGATTTGCCGCCCGATTTGCGCCAATTGCCCGAAGGGGTTCCGGCGAATCCGCTGCTGAGCCAGGGAGGGACCCACGGCAAAAGCGATTTTGGCAAATTTGGCTATGGCGGTCCCTGTTTGCCGGGTGAAACTGTCAGTGGAAGCCACCACTATGTGTTTAGACTGTATGCTTTAGATAAGTTTCTGGATCTCCCGCCGGGAGCAAGCCCGATCGAGGTCAGCAAAGCAATGAAAGGGCATACGCTAGCACAAGCAGAATTAATCGGTCGCTATCGCCGCCCATGAAAAAACTTAAGACGGCAAAACCGAGTCTAGGATCGCGGCTATTTTTTTCGCACATTATTGTGATGATTGTCGGGCTGCTGACTCTGCTGGCAGTGGGCAAAATTTCATCGCCGCGTTTTTTCGCGCTGTATCTGCGACAGATCGAAGTTGGCGGCTGGCGTGTGGGAGAAGTGCGAACTCAGCTTATTCGTCGGTTTGAAGATGCCTGGAGCCGGGGTGCTCTCTGGTCTGTGGTGGTCGGAGCGACAACGGCAGGCGGACTGAGCTATCTGGTAACCAGGCGAATCGTGAAGCCGCTGATTCAGATGGAGGAGATCACCAAAAAATTTGCTGCCGGACAGCTAGAAGAGCGCGTTCCTAGCAGCGAAATCCCGGAACTTGATCAGCTTGCCACCAGCTTTAACCGAATGGCAGCCACTCTAGAAGGCGTTGAACAGCGGCGGCGCGAACTGGTTAGCGACCTAAGCCACGAGCTAAGAACACCGCTCACGATTCTGCGGGGCTATCTGGAGGGCTTATCAGACGGGACGATCGAACCTTCGACTGAAATCTACGATCGCCTTGCCAAGGAAACGACTCGGATGCAGCGATTGGTGAATGATTTGCAAGAGCTTTCCAAGATGGAGGCAGGCTATTTGCCGATCGATGCGCGTCCGCTCGATTTGCGTCCTTTATTGACAGGAATTGTGCAGCGATTTGCCGATCAGCTCATTGCCGAAGACAGCCCAAAACTGCTGCTCGATGTTCCTGCTGAGGCTCCGATGGTGAACGCCGATCCGTTTCGGGTTGAGCAGATTGTGGTGAATTTGATCGGGAATGCAATCCGCTACACGCCGGAGGGATCGATCGTCGTTCAGTTGCGTTCAGAAGTAGATAAAGTCTGGGTGGCAGTGATCGACACAGGACAGGGCATCGCAGAAGAAGATTTGCCCCATGTGTTCGAGCGATTTTGGCGGGCAGATCGATCGCGCAATCGCAATTCAGGCGGTACGGGAATCGGACTGGCAATTTGTCGGCGACTGGTCGAGCTTCAGGATGGCACGATCGAAGCAGAAAGCCAGTTTGGCCACGGCAGCACTTTCAAGTTTTCGCTGCCGATCGCTAACAAAGTGAATAAGAAAACGTGACTTTTGCTGCCCCGAACAGAGAACTCTATTCTCTTTTAAGAGTTTACTCTTTTAAAATTTACTCAAAATTTACCGATCAGAATCAAGTTCTCATAGAAATCGGGTCATTGCATCTTGCCCATCGCCAGTTCAAGCGAGAAAATGAGGACGAGTGTGACCGATTCAAAAGCGTAATCACTTTCGTGTAATCGCTTTTTCGTGTAATCACTTTCGTGTAATCACTTTATAAGTAGAAAGCCGTAAAGTAGAAGGCCGTAACCGCTACCTTATCGGAACCGGCTCAAAAATCAGGGCGTTTCAACGATCGTTTTCTACTTTTATCCAGCATTTACCCTTTCGGCATTTGCCGTCTGCCTTTACCCAGTTCATCCATTAAGTAGAAGACATTAAGTAGAAGACACTAAGTAGAAGGCGATTCTTCAAGGTGAGAAGTTTGCCTGATTTGGGCGTCGTGTTTGTTAATCTAATTCAGGCAGAATTGCTGTTGCGATCGCTTCAGCGCGATTTGTTTCCGGGTCTAGATTTGTGTTGCTGTAAAAGTCTATATTACATTCCTCTTTCGATTTACCCTGTTGTAGAAAAGGTTTGGCTGTGTCGTCTTCCTGTTATTTAGTGATTGGTTCTGGTGTTCTTGTTTATCTCTCTTTGATTCACGATGCTGCCAGCAGAAGAAAGGATGCGTCCAAATGCTCTTCCATTTCCTGACTATCAACGACGATACGCTGCAACTAAAATTGTTCGGACTATCAAAACTCTGAAACGGCTAGAATTCAGCGGGCAAGTTGTTTGGCGTGAAGGATCTTCACCCGAAAGAACGGCTTTGTCTGCCGATGGGCGAGAATGGATCGTTTTTCTAGAGCGGGGAAATTTGTGCTACGGGACAGGCGGCAGTCATTCACTTCGACGCTGGCAGCGGCATCTTTTATCCTGTTGTCCGCATTTATTGAATAAGTCGATCGATCGATTGCATCAGGCAAATTCTTTAGAACTCAATCCTTCAGAGCATGCTTCAGAGAACGGAGGAACTTTAGCAGACTGCTGGGAATATCAACAGCTCGATCGCCTGCTGCTTCAGCGACAAATTACACCCCAGAACCACGTTCAGATCATTGAGCAGATTTTAATTGAGCTGCTGTTTGATATTACTCAAGCGGCAAACGTTTCCCACCAGCTCCGGCGATGTCCGCCGCGATCGCCCCTGGGGAACATTGTGGAGCAATCAAGCCCATCGATCGCGATCAAGCCAGCAAAACTGGCAGAAGAAACAATTTTTACCGCAGTTGAAGTGCAGTGGCAGCAGTGGTTTGAAGCAAAGCTCAGCCCCTATTCGCCCAATCTTGCGCCGATCGTCCGTCAGCCCGATTATTTGCAGGCAGAAACGTCTCCACAAGTGTTTAAGACGCTGATGACGCTGCTGGATGGTCAGCACACGCTGCGCGACCTGGCACTCAAAACCCAGCGACCCGTTCAACCCTTTATGGAGGTGCTGTTGCCCTATGTGCAGTCAGGCTGGATTGAGCTATTACAAGCACCTGAGACGCCAATTTCATCTGGGTCAAACCGTTTTGTTTATGCTGCGGAAGTGACTCCGCCAATGGTTGCCTGTATCGATGACAGTTTGATGATTTGCCAGTCGATGGAGCAGGTGATTCGAGCAGCAGGCTATCGGTTTATTGCAATTACCGAACCCGCCAGAGCGATCGCCACATTGCTGACAAAGAAACCAGACATTATTTTTCTAGATCTAATCATGCCCGATACAAACGGCTATGAAATTTGCAGTCAGCTTCGTAAAGTATCGCGGTTTAAGGAAACGCCAATTATTATCCTGACTGGAAATGACGGCATTGTGGATCAAGTAAGAG
The DNA here is from genome assembly GCF_039962475.1 of Leptolyngbya sp. GB1-A1. Lineage (NCBI taxonomy): Bacteria > Bacillati > Cyanobacteriota > Cyanophyceae > Leptolyngbyales > Leptolyngbyaceae > Leptolyngbya > Leptolyngbya sp. GB1-A1. The sequence goes on from NZ_JAMPLI010000062.1 coordinate 9,861, forward strand.
CAAGACTGCTGGGCGCAACGGATTTTTTAAGTAAGCCAATGGAACCTGCGGTGATTTTAAGCATCATTCAGCGATTAATTAGACAGCGAGTTTAGAGGACATTTGAGCAGTGATAAAGGGTTTGTATCCTAAAGGGTTTGTATCAAAGGAGAACAGCAAAATGAGTACTGTGTTAATCGTTGAAGATAGCTTGACGGATAAGGAAGTGTTGGCAGGCTGCTTAAGAAAGGAAGGCATTCAGGTACAAACAGCACAAACGGCAGAAGAAGCTTTCGATCGGGTGAAACAGCATCAGTTTGACGTGATTATTCTGGATGTGGTGTTGCCTGACCGCAGTGGCTTCGAGATTTGCCGTGAGCTAAAAGCGGAAACGGAAACCAGCAAAATCCCCGTGATTATCTGCTCTACCAAAGGCAGCGATATGGATAAGTTTTGGGGCATGAAGCAGGGGGCTGATGCCTATCTGGCAAAACCGATCGATCAAGATGAGCTGATGCGAACAGTGAATCAGTTAATGGATGCCTGATCGCAATTCCCGATCGCTATCCCCCGCCAGATATTACCCGCGGGACATTACCCAACAGACATTACCTGCCAGATATCACCTGTTAAACATGGCTTCTCAACCCCTCTCTTCTCCGCTTGATTCTGTTCAGTCGTCGATGGCTGCCCCAATGCTTGCCGAAGGGCTATATCTTCAGTTGTTGCTGGATCACTCGCTGCCTGCACTGCTCCCGGCCCCGCATCTGGTGGAAATTCTGACGGTGGCGATCGGTCAAATTGTGCCCATTTTTCATCTACCGCCGTGGGTAATGGGCGTGTATAACTGGCGCGGCGAAGTACTGTGGATGGTGGATTTAAACCATCTGTTGGGATTCTCGCCCTGGTATGAGCAGCCGAACTATGGTGCTAAACATACCGTCGTTGTGCTGCGCGGAATGAACGAGTCAAACGAGAAGGCGATGGTCGGGCTGGTTGTTAATCAGATTGAGGACATGGTGGAATGCACAGCCGATCGTCTCCATTTGCTGTCTGAATTTGATCCTTCGTCAGATCCTTTATCAAATTTTCTTTCCAATTTGCAGCTTGATTCTTTGTCTGCCAATTTGCATCATTTTTTTTGGGGATATTGGCAAAGCGAAACTTCCCCTCGTTACTGGCTGCTCAATAGTGCCGCAATTCTTCAGAGCTTATCTGAACCTTTCTCCTGATCGTTTATCTTCATCTTCAACTAATTGAGTCTGTTCGATCGATTTACCTTCGAGACGCTGAGGCTTTTCTCATGACGCAAATTCCCTTTAACTCTAGCTCTTCTAAGCCGACTGTCGTACAAAACGATTTGCCGCAGGTTAAACCATCCCCTTCTGCTGGAATTCGAGCAATGCTTTCTAGATTTAGCAGAGCAGGGCTTCGCAGTCAGCTTTTGCTCACCGTGTTGCCACTGGCGTTAGCGCCTGTAGCACTTGCCACCTTTGCCGACTATTTGATTACGCAAAATAGAACAGAGTTTGAGTTAACCGAAGATCTGAAAGCAAAGGCACTCCTGTCAGGTGAGGTGATTAGTTCCGGTATCGAAGATGGGCTGGGCATTGCGTCGGTTGTTGCAAAAAATGCTTTTGTGCTGAGTCGAGTTCGCAGCACGAGTAATACGGCAGAATCAGAAAATTTATTAGAACTGTCTACGAATGAACTAGAAGCTCGGCTTAGCCGCACGAAGCTGATTGCCCCAAGCCAAGAACTCAACGATTTTTTGGTAGAGATGGCAAAAGCCGGAGAATTGGCAGAGATTATTGTTACTGATAAGAATGGCTTCAACGTCGGCTTTAATGTTCTGCCGGATAACCTCGTACAGTCCGAGGATGAATGGTGGAAGCAGGGCAGATTTCAACAGCAGTGGATTAGTGCACTAGCCTTTGATGCTTCTGTGCGTCGGTACGGGGTGAATATCAGTCAGCGAATTGTTGATCCCAGCAACAACAGCTTTCTGGGGGTAGTAAAAGTTTTTGCCTCGAATGATACGTTTGCAGAACTTGCTACTCAGCTTGACATTGCTGGCTTTCGTGGTTCCCAGCAGGTTCAGCTCCTTGATACGAGCGCAAACTCTGTGATTGCAGGCTATAGCTCCGAGGGAGAACAGATTAAGATATTCCAGGAACAGCTCCCCCTTGTAGGAGAACAGGTAATTTCAGCCTTGGCAGCGCGTCTGATCGAAGCTCGGCGTTTAGAGGAGAATCTATCGCTCAATGAGCTTCAGCAGCAGCTTCAGAATGACTTTCCGGTGCAAGGACTGGTGATCAGCAGCCGTAATGAAAATGACGAATCGAATGACGAATCGGCACAATCCCGCTCGCTGGTTGCTTCGTTTCGCTATCAGGACAAGCAATATGCTGTGTCCACCGTGCCCCGGCTCGGCTGGGTGTCGATCGCCTCAATGGATGTCGCGGAAATTCAAGGTGCAGGTCGGGAGTTGCTTAACCTCTTCGCGATCATTGCTCTGGCTCTGGCAGCAGTGGGAACAGCCTTGGCAATCGCCCTATCGCGCCGTTTGGCTGCTCCCCTCAACGACCTGTCGGCTAAAGCACAGCAGGTGTCTGCTGGAGATCTAAACATTAGGGTTGATCCGGTCGGCTCGGCGGAAGCCCGCACCCTGGCACTCACGTTTAACAATCTGGTGTTTCGAGTCAAGGAATTTTTGCAGGAGCAAACGCTCAACGCCCGCCGCGCAACTCTGGCTGCTGAAATTACAGGCACAGAACTTTCATCTGCCAAGGATATGTCGTCGCTCTTGCAAAAAACCGTCACCGATGCCCGTGATTTTCTAGGCTCCGATCGCATGGTGATTTATCAGTTTAATTCAGATTGGAGTGGGGCGATCGTGGCAGAATCGGTCGAAGCAGGTCTACCTAGCGCGTTTCTTGAGCAGCTCAGCGATCCCTGCATTCCGGCATCAAGCCGCGAAAAATATCTGGCAGACCGCATTTTGCAAGAAAACGATGTTGTGGAGGCAGATTTTCATCCAGAGCATTTGGCACTGCTGCAAAACCTGAAGGTGAGGTCAATTCTGGGTGTTCCGATTGTGAACCAGGGCAAGCTATTCGGGCTGCTGATTGCCCACTACTGTCACTCGATCCATACCTGGCAGTCCTCTGAAGTTGATTTTATGAAGCAGATCGGACTCCAGCTCGGAATGGTGATCGAACGGGTGCAGCTTCTTGAACAAACCCAGGATCTCGCAGAAGAACAGCGTCAGCTCAAAGAGGCACTTCAGCGCAGTGCCCTCCAGCTTCTCATCGACGTTGACCCGGTGAGCCAGGGCGATCTGACCGTACGAGCAAAAGTGACCGAAGACGAAATTGGGACGGTCGCAGATTCTTACAATGCAACGATCGCCAGCCTGCGAAAAATTGTGCGTCAGGTGCAGGATGCCGCCGAGCAAGTCGCAGAAACCACCAGCACTAACGAATCTGCCGTCCGAACACTGACCACTTCCGCATCAGAGCAGGCAAAAGAAATTTTGGCAGCCCTGGAGCGCGTCGAAGAAATGGCAAGCTCGGTACGGCTGGTGGCAATCAGTGCTGAAAAAGCAGAAGCAGCGGTGCAGGAAGCGGCTCAAACGGTACAGGAAGGTGATGAAGCGATGAACCGTACCGTAGATGGAATTTTAGCAATTCGGGAAACGGTAGCGGAAACGGCAAAGAAGGTAAAACGATTAGGCGAATCATCACAAAAAATTTCTAACGTGGTGAACCTGATTAGCGGCTTTGCTGCACAAACAAATATGCTGGCGTTGAATGCCTCGATCGAAGCTTCTAGAGCCGGAGAAGACGGCAAAGGATTTGCAGTAGTTGCAGAAGAGGTACGAAGTCTTGCCCGCCAGTCTGCGGAAGCGACCACCGAAATCGAAAAACTCGTTGCCAGCATTCAAGCCGAAACAAACGAAGTGGTGCGAGCAATGGAAGCCGGAACCGAGCAGGTGGTCACCGGAACTCGCCTGGTAGACGACACTCGCCAGAGCCTCAATAAAATTACCTCTGCCAGCCGCCAGATTAGCACCCTGGTCGAATCGATCGCCGAAGCCACCGTCACCCAGTCGCAAGCCTCGGAAACTGTAACGGCCACCATCACCACCGTGGCACAAATTGCAGACCAAAACTCTACTGCTGCCGGCCAGGTCTCCGAGTCGTTTGAACAATTGCGATCGGTTGCTCAGGCACTTCAGGCAGAAGTCGGACGATTCAAGATTCGTTGAGATGGAAAGGTGAATGGGTGAGTGGGTAAGTAACCGAGCTAGTGACCCTCTTAGCTATTAGACCGACAACCATCAACACCTGACCTTCCCACCTCCCTTATCTCCCTATCTCTCATATCCTCTCCCCCTCCCCTATCTCTCCCTTCCTTATCTCCCCATCTCCTCCTCTATGGCAATCAACCCTGAAATCCGCGATCAGGCATATCGTTTCTTTGTGGAAGAAGCCCCCGATTTGCTGCAAGCGATCGAATCGGGTTTGTTAACGTTAAGGCAGGAGCGCAGTCCGGCAACCATTCATGCCATTATGCGATCGGCGCATTCGCTCAAAGGAGGGGCTGCCAGCGTCGGGCTAGAAGCGATTACAGCGATCGCCCATCGAGTGGAGACGATTTTTAAGGCGTTGTACAGCGATCGGTTAGAGATTGACACTTATGTAGAAAGTCAGCTTTTGCAGGCGTATGACTGTCTTCGCATTCCTTTGACCGAGCAGATTACGCAGGGCCATTTTGATGCGGAGCAGTCTCTTGCAGTAGCAGAGCCAATTTTGAGTCAGCTTGAAGAGCGGTTTCAGGAGGCGATTGCTGAAACGGAGAATTTTATTCCGGGGTCTGCCGATTTGGGCATCGACATGGCAGCTTCGATTTTTGAAATTGATGTGACGCAGGGCTTGGTACATCTGGAACAAGTCTTAGAGCATCCGCAGGACTATGAAGTGGCGGGAGAACTGCGGGCACAGGCAGAAGTGTTTTTGGGATTTGCAGAGCTGCTGAGTTTGTCTGGTTTTGCAGCAATTGCTCAAATGGTGATCGAGGCGATCAATCGCGCTCCCGATCAGGTAGTTGTGCTGACGCGACTTGCGCTGAATGATTTTCGGGCTGGACAGCAAGCCGTATTGGCAGGCGATTCACTGGGGGGCAATCCATCCACAGCGTTACTGGCGTTTGTTGAATCCAGTAAAACGATCGTAATTCAACCGAAGGAATCTAATTTATTAGATTTAGAGTCCCTGGCATATCCAGAATTAGATATTAAATTAAATACCGAATCAAATCCTAAATTGAATTTTGAGTTGAACGCTGAATTAGCAGAGCATCTAAGCGATGTTGAGATTGAAGCAATTATTCAACAGGAACTTTTACAGGGAGAACCCGAGGCTGATCACTTAAAAGACGAATTGCAAACCGAAACTCACACGTTAACATTCAAGGATCAATCAGAACTAGATTCAATTTTTACAGACTCCGTGCCTGCATCCAGCGATCGATCGATCGATCAGTTTTTTGCAGAATTTTCAGATTCAACAGATGAGCAATCAGGTTTCTTAGAAGAATCGATCGCGATCGAATTAGATAATATTCAAAGTAACAGTCTAGAAGAATTAGCGGATATTCAATCAGACTTTAATTTAGACTTTAATTTAACTGAGCAAATCTCGCCTGGCTCCCTAAATTCTCTACAATTGGAAAACTTTGAGTTAACTCATGAGGAAAATTGTTCTCCTCAGAATTGGGAAGCCAGAGGAGCAGATAGCGTTTCATTCACAGACATTTCATTCACAGACATTTCATTCATAGACAATGCGACTGATTCTGAAACGGATGCTTTAGGAGACGCTCTACAATCAACCGCTCGTCCAGCAGAATCTTTAGCAGAGCCGATCGTAGCGAACAGCGTAGCAAACAATGCAGAGGTAAATTCTTCGGCGGCAGTGATGGTAAAACTAGCTGCTGGTTCACAATCGGCGGCTTATCCGGTAACCAGTAGTTTGACGGTGCGGGTGGATGCCGATCGCCTAGAGCGATTAAATAAGCTGTTGGGCGAAATGACGATTAATCGAAACGGCCTGGCACTGCAAAACAATCAAACGCGCATGGCACTGCGAGAGCTGCGAAATCGATTTGAACGGATGCAGTCCACGATCGATCAAATCCGTACGCTGTCGGACAAAATGTTGATCGCGCCTGATTCGCCGATCGGTGAAGCTACAACCTATCGTCAATCTGTTGTTGCAGGGGAAGCGCGATCGTTCTTCGGAAAAAATGGCTTTACATCCAATATCACAGCCCTGAGAGACTTCGACTCACTGGAAATGGATCGCTACACCTCGCTGTATGCCTCCACCCAAAGCCTGCTAGAGGAAATGGCGCAGATTGAAGAGGCAGTCGAAGACATTGTTTTGTTTAACCATCAGTCTGAGCAAACGCTAGAACAGCACCGCAAAATGCTGTCTCAGATGCAGGATGATTTAATGTGGGCACGGATGCTGCCATTAGGCGATGTGCTGAACCGCTTTCCGCGAATGCTGCGTGACCTGTCGAACACCTACAATAAGCCGATCGATCTAGTTCTCAGCGGCACTGATTTGCTGATTGATAAAGCCGTGCTGGAAAAGCTTTACGATCCGCTGCTGCATCTGCTGCGAAATAGCTTTGACCACGGCATTGAGTCGACAAAAGTGCGGCGCGATCGAGGTAAACCGCCCACTGGACGCATTGAGATTCAGGCAAGCTCCAGAGGTCGCCAAGTGGTGATCGAAGTGCGAGACGACGGACAGGGAATCGATTTCGATCGCATTCGGCAGCGGGCAATCGAGCTGGACTGGATGACTCCTGTCGAAGGAGCAGCGGCAACTGAGGCTCAGCTTTGTGAACTAATTTTTGCACCCGGATTTTCGACCGCAGCGCAGGTCAGCGAACTTTCAGGACGCGGCATCGGGCTGGATGTGGTGCAGGAACAGTTGCAGTTGCTCAAAGGCTCGGTCACCGTGCGATCGACGCTGTTTCAAGGAACCACGTTTATTCTGACGCTGCCGCTGACCCTGACGATTACCAATCTGCTGCTGTGTCTGGTCAATTCTCGCCCTGTTGCCATCCGCAGCGACGGCATTCGTGAAATTCTAATTCCTCAACCCCATCAGCTCACCCAAACCGAAAACGGACGATCGCTTCAGTGGCAGGATCAGCAAGTGCCAATTTATCGCATGGCAGATCTGCTCACCTATCGCTGCCTGGTTCCCGAACTGCCGCCGAGTCGAGTTCTTGCTGCGGTTCCTGCTCCCTCTAACTGGGAAGCTCCCGTCCTGATTCTTAAGCACAATCAGCAGCCGGTTGCCCTGCAAATCGATCGTCTGATCACCGAGCAAGAATTCGTCGTCAAACCCTTCGGTTCTGCGATCGCCCCCCCAGATTACACCTACGGCTGTACTGTCTTAGGCGACGGAATGCTCGTCCCCGTCATCGACGGACAAATCTTCTTAGAAACACTCCTTGCCCCTCCTACTCCCCACCCTTCCCTCCATCCCGCACCCGATTCCACCCTTACCCCATCTACCCTTCACCCCATCCGCCAAATCCGCACCACCACCATCCTCGTTGTCGATGACGCTCTCACCTCCCGCCGAATACTGGCACTCTCCCTCGAAAGAGCGGGCTACCAGGTACTACAAGCGCGAGACGGACAGGAAGCCCTGGAGCAGCTTCAGCAGTCGCAGGGGATCGCGCTAGTGGTCTGCGATATCGAGATGCCCAACATGAATGGCTTTGAATTTCTCACTCACCGTCGGCAGGATACTGCCCTGGCACAGATCCCTACCGTTATGCTCACATCTCGCAGCAACGACAAACATCGCTGGCTGGCAATGCAGCTTGGGGCGACTGCTTACTTTACCAAGCCGTATTTGGAGCAGGAGTTTTTGCAGGCGATCGGGAGAATGGTTGGGGTAGGAGAGTAAGGGGCCTCATGCTACACAATTAAGTATTGTCAACACCAGAATTACCTGATTTCCCTACAATTTACTATGATGAAGCTTACTATTCTGAAGCTGCATGCGAATCAGAAAATTTTTCCTTGAGGAGCGTCAGCTGCCCGTTTGTGCCGTTTATGGACAATGAACAGATTGGACTGCATTTTCAAGTGATCCGGCGATGGATTGCGGCATTGCAACAGGGTGATGCGGTTTCCTGGCAGGAACTTGACGCAGTGCTGGAAGATCTGCAAGTGAATTGTGAGGAGATGCAGAGCAATCTGGAAGCAGCGGAAATCGTGCAGGAAGGGCTGCTCCAGCAGATTCAGCAGCTTGCTCAACGCTATTACCACTATCACGATTTGTTTCAGGCTTTGCCCATTGCCTACTTAACCACTGATTCGGATGGTGTCATTCTGGAGGCAAACGAAGCGATCGCTCAACTCTTGAATGTGCCCCAATACCATCTCCTCGGGAAGCCTTTCACGCTGTACTTATCAGAGAATAATTATTCAACCTTTCGCACTCAGTTGAATGAGCCTTTGAATGAGCTTTCTCATCGGAAGAAAATTCAAGCAATTCCAGAGAGAAATATTCAGGTCTTGCAAATCAATTTATGCCCAAGAAATAGTGAACCCGTTACAGTTAAATTACAGATTGATGCTGTTTGGAGTGACGCTGGTGCAATTAAGGAATTGCGAATTGCAGTACAGCCGATGCATCGATTAGCGCATGGCACAACTCTGAAGGAACCGCAACAGGACAATTTCCCAGCTATTCAGCAGCAGTTTCCAGAAGCGATCCGCCTGGAAGGAGCAGGAGGAATGTTTTCCCGGCTTCAGTCTTTGGATGGTTTGCGAGTGCTGGTTGTCGATGACGAAGCCGATATTCGCGAATTTATTACTGCTGTTTTTGAATCGCATGGGATTGAGGTGAGAGCCGTCGCCAGTGCAGCAGAGGCGTTAGCGGTGTTGGAGCCATTTCGCCCAGATGTGCTGTTGAGTGATATTCGGATGCCGGGCGAAGATGGTTATAAACTGATTCAGCAGATCCGCAACCTGGAAGCTGAGCAGGGAGGGCATCTTCTAGCTGCTGCCATTACCGCGTATCAGGATGAGGACAGGGAAAAGTCCCTGAAAGCCGGGTACGAGGCGCATTTACACAAGCTGGCACAACCCAATGAATGGGTAGAGATGGTGGTGCAACTGGCTGGACAGACTTCAAACCTGAAGCTTGATTTCTGAATAAATTTCTGAATGAATTTCTGAACGAATTTCTGAATGAATCTCTGAACGAATCGTGAAAACTGCATCGCCATTAAGGAGAGCTGGGTATGACGATCGCCCCCGAATCCCTCAGTTCCTTGTCTGAAATCCTTTTTGCGGGTGGAGGTGAAATGGGAGCCTTGATGCGATCGCACGATTGGTTGAACACGCCACTCGGTTCGATCGAGAGCTGGTTGCCCTGTCTTCGGACTTCTCTCAGCACCCTTCTCGCTTCTCGCTTTCCAATGTGTTTGTTTTGGGGGCGTGATTACATCCAGTTTTATAATGATGCCTTCACCTCTATCCTTGCAACAAAACACTCGACAGCGTTAGGACAGCCTGCTTATCAGACGTGGCTGGAAATCTGGGATGTGATCAAGCCGCTGTTTGATCGCGTGATGGACACGGGTGAAGCCGTCTTTGCAGAAGATCAACCTTTTTACCTCATCCGCTTCGGCTACCGGGAAGAGACTTATTTCACCTTCTGCTACAGTCCAGTTCGGGATGAGGCGGGCACAGTCGTTGCGGTATTTTGTACTGCAACTGAAACTACACGGCGGGTAATTAATCAACGGCGTTTGACGATGCTGCGAGAGCTAGCCACTGCCGGAGCGAGGGCAAAAACGCTACAGTCTGCCTGTCGTGCTGCCGCCGATACGCTCAACCCCTACGATATTCCCTTTGCCCTGTTTTATCGGCTTGACCCGCAAAGCAACTCAGCAGAACTCATTGCCTCAACCGGGCTCCCCGAAGAGAGCGTTGCCGCACCCCCCACTATCGCCCTGACCGTGCCTTCAGAAGGTCGAGGATGGTCGCTAACTGAGGTGCTGCAAAGCCATGAGGCACAGCTTGTAACGGATATGGTCGATCGCTTTGGGGCGCTACCGGGAGGAGTGTGGAACGAAAGTCCTAATTCGGCGTTTATTTCTCCGATTCTGATCGGTAACAAACAACAGGTGGACTGTCTGATGATTGCAGGGATCAGCCCCCGGCTTGAGTTTAATGCCGAATACCGCTCATTCCTGGAACTGGTTGCCCAGCAGGTTGAAAGTTCGATCGCCACGGCTCGCAGCCATGAGCAGGAACGGCAGCAGACAGAAGCACTCGCAGAACTAGACCGGGTTAAAACTGCCTTCTTCAACAATGTTAGCCACGAGTTTCGCACCCCGCTGACCCTCATCCTCGCTCCGGCGGAAGATGCATTAGCCGATCGCGACAATGCCCTATCGCCCGATCAACGGCAGCGGGTTGAAGTTATCCAGCGTAACGGGATACGCCTGCTGAAATTGGTCAACACCCTGCTCAACTTCTCGCGCCTGGAGAGCGATCGCATTCAAGCCGTTTATGAACCCACGGATTTATCAACCTTCACGATTGAGTTAGCCAGTGTTTTTCGTTCTGCGATCGAACGGGCAAATTTGCGTCTGGTGGTGGAGTGCCCCGCTTTGCCTGAGCCTGTTTATGTCGATCGAGAAATGTGGGAGAAGATTGTGCTCAACTTGCTCTCGAACGCCTGCAAATTCACATTTACAGGTGAGATTACCGTTCGCCTGCACTGGATTGGAGACCAGGTTGAGTTAGCGGTACAGGACACCGGCATTGGCATCCCAGCTACAGAAATCCCGCGTCTGTTTGAACGATTCCATCAGGTAAAAGGGGCACAGGGACGCACATTTGAAGGATCTGGAATTGGTTTATCGCTGGTGCAGGAATTGGTAAAACTGCATGGGGGAACGGTTCAAGTTAGCAGTATTGAAGGAGAAGGCAGTTCTTTTCGGGTAACCCTTCCCACCGGATGCGCCCATCTTCCCGCCGATCGACTTGGAGCAACTCGTCCTCTATCCTCTACTGCGATCGGAGCGGCTCCCTATGTGGAAGAATCCTTGCAGTGGCTGAGCCAGGAGCATGAAAGTATCGAAGCACCCCAGAACCGGGAAGACGAAAAAATTGCCTTCTCACCCACCGATTCACCCATTACCGATTCACCCATTACCGATTCACCCATTCCTTCATCCTCTGATAGTCAAACAAAGCGCCAAACGAAGCGCCAAACGAAGCGTCGAATTCTGCTGGTGGATGACAATGCGGATGTGCGCAACTATGTGAAGCGACTGTTGAGTGAACGATGGCAAGTAGAAACTGCTGCCACTGGTGCGATCGCCCTTAATATGATCCAGCAACAGCTTCCTGATCTGGTGCTGACCGATGTGATGATGCCAGAGATCGATGGATTTCAACTGCTCAAGACCTTACGATCTGACCCCATCACCCAAAGTATTCCAATTATTCTCTTATCAGCACGAGCAGGCGAAGAGGCAACCGTCGAAGGACTGGAAGCCGGAGCCGATGATTATTTGATCAAACCCTTCTCTGCCCGTGAACTGATAGCACGCGTGGAAACACAGCTCCAAATGTCCCAACTCCGCCAGGAGGTGTCCACAAACCGCTTCAAAAATGAGTTTCTTTTGACCGTGACTCATGAACTGCAAGCTCCCCTAACGGTGATTCTCGGCTGGGTACGCTTCTTGCAAACAAAATCCTTCAACCCGGACACAACCGCACAGGCGTTAGCGACGATCGAGCGTCATGCTACCGTTGAGGCAAACCTGATTAAGGATTTGCTGGATGTTTCAAGCATCCTTGCAGGTAAGCTACGCTTGAAATCTCAACTCGTTGATCTGGCTTCTCTGGTACAGAATGTGACGATGACGTTCCGTGAAGTAGTCCAGGCAAAGCACATTCAACTGATTGAAACGATATCGGATGAAGTGCCGAGCAATGTTTTTGCCGATGGCGATCGCCTCAAACAAGTTATCAGCAACCTGCTAGAAAATGCCATCAAATTTACGCCCAAAGGCGGACAGGTCAATATCCGGTTAGAACGCCTCAAATCTGGTGTTCAAATCACTGTCAGCGATACTGGAATCGGCATCCGTCCTGATTTTCTTCCCTATGTTTTCGATCGCTTCACCCAGGCAGAAGTCCCCAGCCGTCATACCCCAGGAGGTGTGGGGATTGGATTGGCGATCGCCCGTCACCTGGTTGAATTACACCACGGTACGATCGAGGTAGCCAGTGAGGGAGAAGGACGAGGCGCAACGTTTACCATTCGATTGCCATTCACTAACTCTGCTCAGCGGAGCGCTAATAACCCTGTGCTGGAGCAATAATGCGATGCAGCGACCTCAGCCTGAAACCATTACCCTCAACGATATCTTGATTACGGAAGAGCTATTCCAACGCTCACCCCGTCTGCCCAACTTGCAGGCAGAGAATCAGGCAATGCGATCGCTGGTTCAGCAGATGGCGCGAGATTCAGAAAGCTTGATGCAAATCTTGGTAGAGACGGCGTTGGAATTATGTCAGGCAGGCACCGCAGGCATTAGAGTTGTCGGGAAATAAGAACAGAGCTAGCCAATGCGACCTTTCAAGTTCTTCCTATGCCGCAGTCAGGTAGAAGTTCCATAATCCTGCTGCGGTTAGCATAAGGTGATCA
>NZ_JAMPLI010000063.1:0-22274 GCF_039962475.1 Leptolyngbya sp. GB1-A1
AGGCGTGAATCTTTCGACAGTAGAGCGAGCTCGTGAGAAGTTTGTCCACTCAGCGACGCTAGAAGAAGCCCTGAATGATCGCCCCCATCCCCCTAAGCCTCGCAAACTTGATGAAATCTCTGCACCAAGAATTCCCTACCCTCCCCGACGAATTTGTTTCTGGTATTGATGCAACACTGCATGGACAGGACGATCGCATCTATCTATTCCGGAGTGATGATTATGTCGCGCTCGATTCAACAACTAAAATCCCGATAACTGGAGACGCCCGTATAAAGTGGGGAAAAGTCTTAAATGGGATTGCCGATAACGGTCGAGTGGACGCAGCCTTTGTGGGACTGGATGGCTACACCTATCTGTTTTCGGGTGACCACTACGTGCGCTACTCTGGTAGCGACTATACGCAAGTGAACGACGGTTTTCCACGCAATATTGCCCAGGATTGGGAAGGATTGACCCGTGTTAATGGGGCAGTTGTGTTGGGAAATAAAACATACTTGTTTGGTACAAACCGTGAGAACGAAAGCATTTACACAAGCTACTCTACCCTACGTCGGGATGAAGATGATTACTTAAAAGTAGACGCAGTAGATTCCAACGCGAGAACCATTGAAACAGTACTTGCCAATCGTCCAGATGTAGACGAGATTGAAGTATTTCCTGCAACAGTAAACAATGCTTTTTGGAGCCTGCCGGAGAGCTTCATAGGGGGTGCTGCCGACTTTCGAATTGATGCGATCATGAATGGTCCTAATGGCAGGATCTATCTGTTTGCAGGTAACTATTACATTGAACATAACCACGCTAGTCGCTGGTGGTCGGAGCCGAAAATTCTCGCCGAGCAATTCGATCGCTCCTTGGTTGGTATTAACGAAGGTGATCACATTACCGCTGGTTTTACCGGTACCGACGGTAAAACTTATTTATTCTACAACTCTAAGTACCTGCGCTTTTCCGACCCCAACCTGCATAGGCTTGATAATGGCTATCCTCGCTTAACCAACAAGTTTTGGGGAAAGGTTCGTAACAATATCGACAGAACAGGTAAGGTTGATGCTGCTTTCGTGGTTGAATCTCGCTGGGAAGAACAGGCTGCTAACGGTCAGCTTGTTGATAGGACAGCAATGCATACTTATCTGTTCTCTGGCGATCAAATGTTCCGCTACGAAGGCAGCAACTACAGTACTGTAGAACCGGGCTATCCTCGTTCCACTCGCCGCTTATCCCAGGAACCTCGGTTTCGAGGAATGTCAGCTACTTTCCCTGATGGACTGGATGCGGCTTTTGCCGATCGACGCCAAGTTTATCTGTTTAAAGGAGATAGCTTTCATGTTGTCATTAGTGATGAAGATAACGACAAACATTATACCGATCACAACTTTGCCAATATTCAGGCAGTAACCCAGGAACGGGGTGTTAACTATGCGTTGAGCAGTGGTAGCTGGCAAAAACTCAACCACTTAGACGATCCCGTTTTGACCCTAACCCCTGCCACCCCACGGGCTGCACAAAAAGCTGAGGGCAAACTCGATGCTGCGATCAGTGCTATCGTGCGTGGTTCTGACGGTAAGAGCTACATCTTTGCCGGGGACAAGTACTACGATGTGGATTTAGGGCGGAGCTTTGCCATTGCTGATGTCTGGGGTCGATCGCGCAACCCGATTTATGACAATGAAACTATTGATGCTGCCTTTGTGGGGCGAGATGGGATTACCTATGTGTTCTCGGGTGAATGGTTCGTGCAGTACCGCTCTGGTAACTATGTGCAGCAGACAGTCATCTATCCTCCGCAACGCATCAGCGATAAATGGCAGGGACTGCGTCATGTTGCCCTGGCTTATGTGTGGGAAGAGGATACCTATCTATTTGAGCGACCCGATGCCAATGGTAACTTCCGTTATTTGCACTACACCGAGGATACTTACGATCGCCCTGAGCCTGGTTATCCACAAAAGGGTGATTACGGACTGTGGAACATTCCTGAAGCGTATCAGCAACAGAACTTTGACAGCATTGATGCTATTTTTGTACAGGATGACACGCTCATCTTCATCAGTGACCAGCGATTTATCAGTTTTAATCTCAACACTAGAACTTGGGGTTATCCACAACCTTTAGCCCTGCTCTACAGTGGTGTTCCCTTTAACCGAACCGACTTTAAAGAATTGAAATCGGGCTTTATTGGTGCGAATGGAACAATCTACTTATTCAGCCAGCACTGCTATGTGTCCTATGACAGTAGTACCAATACTTGGACAAACGTCACCTCGATTAAAGGTAACTGGGGCTTGCAAACTAACGTCCTCAGTCAGGGAGTTGATGCTGCCTGGGTCAGCAGTGACGGTGTTACCTATCTTTTTGCCAGAGATTCCTATGTGCGCTACAGCAGTCGAGATTACAGCTATGTAGACGAAGGGTATCCCAAAGCCATTGCAACCTATTTGCGTCAGGAAGCAGCCTTTGGGTTTATGTCCAGAGAGTTCCAATCCTACCTGGATACCCTGGAAGCCGAATACACCCAAGCCGATCAGCCCTTTGCCTTCTTCAACGGATTGCTCGATAATGGCCGCTGCCTATACTTTTTCACCCGTAATACCCTCTTTACTGGCAGCCCTAACAAATATGTGTTGTATGACATCGATGGTTTGGGTCACATTGACAATAATTTCACGGCGGGTGGCTACGTTGATGCGGCATTTGTTGATGCTGAAAATAAGCAGACTTACCTGTTTTCAGGAGAGCAGTACATTCGCTACACCGGCGATCACTATCGTTATATCGACGAGGGTTACCCCAAAATCATTGCTGAAAGCTTAGCCGCAGAATTGGGGCTAGCCCGCCTGAATGAAATTTATCGTGATGGTATTGATGCAGCATTCTACCTCTCCAATCTTGGGTTGGTACTCTTCAACGAACGCCGATATATCAACGTGACTACTGCTGATGATCGCACCCAGAGCAGCAGTGAAGGCGATATTAATCAGGTTTGGGGGAATCTTGACAATACCTTTGCTGCTTCCGATACCAAAGCGATCGATGGTGCCTATGTGGATCGCGACGGTGCCCTGTATGTCTTTAAAGAGCAGCAGTTTGTGCGGTATAGCGACACCACTGCCCTGTTTGCCCTAAATCCCTACAATGAAGCCTGCTATGTGGATGGGGAATACCCGCGCTACATCAAGGAAATTTGGCCCCAGCTAGACGCCACTATCCTGAAAGCAGAAGGGGTTGATGCTGTATTTCAATTCGAGGACGAAATCTACTTTCATACTGGCGTTAATTTTGTCACCTATAACCTCGACCTCAGCGACCACGATGAGCACAAGCCTGGGCAAGTCTTATCTTACCGCTGGGGAGAATGGTCAGATTACCTGTTGAGTGATGTACGTGCTATCAGCCGCTTCAAAGCTTTGGGGCAGCGCTTTACAGGAGGTGAGCTCACTTTAACAGAGCTGGTCAGCAGTGCTAAAGGCACCATATCAGAACCTTACATGCACTTTGCTGCTATCTTCGGATTTGAGAAGCGAGAGGTGCGTTGGGTTAAACAGCGGAATGCCTTTCTGCCTGCATCAGTGAATGATGTGGAAGAGGATTTTCAACTGGAATTGGTGCTGCGTCTCTACGACATTCTTGCTACGACTTGCCGTCTCCATGTGGATGTATCGGCCTTATATCACAGGGTTTGGCTACCACTTTATGGCAGCAATCCTGATGTTGAGGCTGCTGCTAAGGGGGCTTACGATGTTCTGGTTGCAATCAACTGTGATAATAACTACGCTACTCTCGTCAACCAGATCGTCAATGAATTGAATGTGCTCAAGCGGGATGCCTTGGTGTCCTACGTAATCGCTAAAGACCCCGATATCAGCACTACCCGTCAGCTCTATCAGAAATTACTGATCGACATTCAAATGTCCAGTGCCGCTGAAACTTCACGAATTGAGGAAGCGATCGGGGCTGTCCAGCTTTACTTGCACCGTTACTTTATTAATCTAGAAGACATTGCCCTGGATGCCGCTGATCAACAAGCTGCTCGTTTGATCCTGAAAGATCGCTGGCAATGGCTGCGAAACTATCGTGTGTGGGAAGCAAATCGTAGAGTCTTCTTATACCCCGAGAACTATATTCGACCTGAGTTACGCAATCCCAAAACTGCTGCTTTTCAGGCATTGCAGGATAGCCTGGCTCAAGGTGAGCTGACTGAAGCTACCGTTGAAGACGCTTATCTTAAATACCTTGATAGCTTCACTGAGGTCTCTGAATTAACTATTGCTGGAGGCTATGTTTACGACGATAACAGCTCAGGCACAGACGACAAAAAGTTGGTTCTTTTTGGACGAACCCGCACCGCTCCCATGCGCTATTTCTACCGCTTTGGCACGTTTGTGAACGGTGATAGTACTGTGGCTGTCTGGGAGCCCTGGGAAGAATTAGACATTAGCATCAAAGCGACCCGCGTAGAGCCAGTCTTTGCGTTTAACCGGGTGTTTGTGTTCTGGACGGCATTAGACGAAACGGCAAAAGATCCATCTGCAGGAAGTGTGGTGGTTAAAGACGTACCCGATAGCGGTGGCAAAAAAGAAGTGTCTTCCTCAGTCGAGATTGTCAGAGAAATCAAGGTCTATTTTTCCTTCTACAACCTCAACAAACGCTGGACACAACCCCAAACCCTGAAAACGACGTTTAATGATATTGCAGAGTTAACGTTCCCAAACCAGTTTATTTCCGATGTGGAACTTTTCGTTGAGAACTCTACTAAGCTAAAGCAGGCTGCAACCAACTATACATATGAAAACATCCACATCACTGTGCGCTTTTACCTGAGTGAAACGGCTACTCAAGAGGGACGCAAACTCAATTACCGAGCGTTTAACCTGATGCCCGAGCTGTATTCGCAGAAGGCGACGCAGCAAACCATTGACAACCGGGGTCAGATCATGTTCAAAGAGCTTTTCCCTAATGAGTTTGTTGCCCCTAAAAAGATCGAAGATGCCAATATCGTAAAGCTTAACTACAGTGACAACTCAATGGATGGCCCTTGGTTTGCCTATAACCATAAGGGATGTGGTTTCTTGGTTAAGCCAGATGCGAGCGCGCTATCCAGTAATACTCAGCTCGCCAGACCAAAAAACCTGCCTGGACTGCGTACAATGCCTGGTGCTCATATCACGGCTGCAGTACAGGTAGAGCAAGATATTTACTATTTTCTGGACAATCAGACCTACATCAAAACCTCTGCTGATCGCACAACGACTCCCACTGCCGAGCCTATCAGAAACCGATGGGGAATTGATGCTCCAAGCGAGATGGAAATCGGAGGTATTGTTGATTCGGCTTTTGTCATCAATGGTTGTAGCTATCTGACACTCAATGAACAGATTTACGAATACGATGGAGCGTCTTTTGATAGCTTGGTTAGAAAACCCTACGCCCTGTCAATACTGATTAGTAATTTGCCTAGCAATTGGAGCAAGATTGATGCTGGCTTTACGAATATCAATGGGGTTCACTTCTGGTTTAACAATGATTTAGGGGAGGTATTGCGCAGTGATTTTGGTACATCACAGGGCTCAATTCGTCACAGTTTTGGTCACCCTAGAGGCGACGCACTAGGCAGTGCAATCTTAGGAGCAGTTGTCTTTAATCGTGAGCTACATGTCATTCACAGAGATCCGATAACCAACGACGACTTGTATACCGTTTATACGACGATCGGCGACAACATTCAAAGCACTCAAAAGGAGAATACTACAGTTAAGATGGTTCTAGAAAGCCTCTTTGGCAGCTCAGTTGACAATGTTGAGCGTCAAGGCAATAAGTTGACCAACATGATGGTGATTGATGGGGGTATCTGGGTCGTTAACGCCAGTGGCGATCGCTACTATGTGAAGGATGGCAACAGCCAGGACTCAGCGCCAGGTCCTTTTGAGGGCAACCAGGATGACCAGAACTGGACCTCTGGCTTTAGCTATAGCGATGCAAATCACACTGTATACTACCTCGCTTTCTACAGTGAGTATGGTCGCATCAGCAACAACGGTAAAAGCTTTGCGAGAGCCTGGAGGAGAACGGGTACATCTAGTAATTATCAGTATGAGTCTGTAGACTTTGGTGGCAATAGTGGGTTGGATAGGGTTTTAGGGCAGTCGAACGATCGAATCGTCAGGGGTGAGCTTGACGAAGAATACGGCTTTGATGTTTCTACGCTCTACAACACAGATGTGACGATCAAAGGAGCCTTTACCACTGCCAACAGTAACTACCTAATTATCATCACTGATACGAATACATTCCACCTGTTTGATAACAGCCAGAGGCTCCCTGAAATTCTTGCCCAGTTGAAGGATAGCTCTGAAAGTAGAGATATTTTTGATCTCAGAGCATCTGTTTGTCTCGGCACCGCTCCTGTCAATGCAATTTGGCGATACAACCGAGTTGATACTGCTTTTATCGGTGCAAATAATTTGGGTGTTACCAACGCATTGTACTTATTCTGCGGCAACCAATACCTGCGGTTTACTCCTACAGCAGATGGCGAATTTAGCGGCACGGCAGACACTGGCTATCCCAAACAACTATCCACCAACAATGAAGGCTTTCCGCAATGGACACAGCTTGATGCAGCATTTACTTCGCCAGATCCTACTGCTGAGAGTCAATACATTTCCTATTTGTTTAACAACAGCACCTGTGCATATTACCGGAGTGACACAGCAGCGACTGGAACGACAGTAGGGGTTTGGGGAGTATTCCTAACAAACCTGGAGAAAACTCAGAAAGTCAATGCAGCTTACCTATCGGGTGGTAATTTATATCTGCTTGTCGATACTGAAGTTGGTGGTAAAAAAGGAACTGAATATTATCGCTACACTTTGCAATCGAGTGCTGGTAACAATGACCCGATTCCTCGCTACATCCATAATGATTATCCCCGTGCGTCTGTCAATTTTGACAATTTTATCAATGCAGCTTTTGTCTTAAATAAACACGTTTATCTATTCTCGGGCACGGAGTATTTTCGTCTAGGTGAAAATGCTCATGAACCTACCGAACTCAGTAAAAAGTCGTCAATTGCCGGTAGTTGGGGCAATATTCCCTCAGACATTCGAAGGTTTGGTCCTGATGCTGCGTTTCAGCATACTGATGCTAGTGGCAAGAAAACCTTGTATCTGATTCAAGGCGATCGCTCCATCTCTTATAACATGAGCGATGCGAATGAACCCAAACCCTACGAATTTGACAGCGTCAAGTACGAGATCATTCGTCTGACTTCTAGCACTGCTGAAGTACTTAATCAACTGCTGTTTGTGGGTGGCATTAAGAACCTGTTGCAAATGTCAACTCAGGAAATGGACGAGGTTCCGACCATCAGCTTTAATGATCCAAAACCGCGCAATATTCAACTGAACTCAGACAAGTTCGATACAGAACCGACAAACAACCACCTCGACTTTAATAGTGCCAACGGCATGTACTACTGGGAGGTATTCTTCCACGCTCCCTTCCTGATTGCACAGACCCTCAACACCAATCAGCAATTTGAGTACGCCAAACAGTGGTACGAATATATTTTCGATCCGACAGAAACCTCGGATTACTGGAAGTTTTTGCCCTTCCTGGCTGCTGACCCAAATGCGCTGATCTCTACCCTCAGTAATGACCTAGATGCCTTTGATGCCTTAACCCGCACCAAGAATACCGATGGGGATGAACACAGCCATAGTACGGTAATCGCTGCCCGTGAAGCGTTGTCAAGCCTTGCGGCAAAATTGGTATTTTATCAGGAAGTCTTTTTGGGTAAAACAGATATCACTTTTTACGAGACTTATGACCTAAAGCTGAAGACCGTTGCTAATATCAATGCCCTTGAACCAAATGGGAAGGGTTTAGTGATAGTTGCGAAAATCGGAGATTCTTATCACGTTCGCATTTTTGACAAACTTGAGCAAAGGGTCGTTGATAGGAGTGTGGATTTTTCAAACAATGAAACGCTGACTAGAGAATTACGTGAAGCGTTCAACACTCAGACACTCACAGCCACGAAAAAGGCAACACTTATCCACAACATTACATCAGCCATAGAGTTTAGCTATAAACTCGCCGACATTACCCGATGGTCTGCCTTTATCACTCTGGAATCTGCCATTGACAATCTCAATACAAGTGCCGCCACCATCAGTAGCAATAACCCGCTTTTGGTGAGGTGGCAAAGTGAAATGCAGGAAGTATTGGAGATTATCAAACAGCTTGATTATCGCATTGACCTGATGGGTAACTACGACGCACAACTCGCTGTTTATTTAGAAGATCCGTTTGATCCACATGCAATTGCAGCACTGCGTCCCCTGGCGTATCGTAAAGCGATCGTCATGAGCTACATCGATAACTTACTGGATTGGGGTGACATACTCTTCCGGCAATACACCCGAGAATCCATTCAAGAAGCAAGGATGCTCTACATTCTGGCTCATGACCTTTTAGGTGAAAAACCAAAGAACATGGGACAGGTCGTTCTAAGTCCCACGAAAGCCTACAAAGACTTTAAGCACTATACGGGCAATACAGGCAATGTTAAAGAAGACTACGACTTTTTGATTGACCTGGAAAACAGCCCTACAAGCAGTAGTATTGTCCCTTACGAACAGAGCCTGAGTTTTGCTGCAACTCAGTTTGATACCATTACAAATCCTTACTTTTTCATTAAGGAGAACGAACTCTTTACCGAGTATTGGACGCGGGTGGAAGACCGCCTTGCAAAAATTCGTGCCTGTCTGAACATCGATGGTGTGGCTCAACCACTGCCTTTGTTCCAGCCGCCGATCGATCCGATGGCACTGGTTGCTGCCGCGGCGAGTAAGGGAGGAATAGCAGCAGCAGCGATGGCAGGCGGTATGGTGAATGTATCAGATTACCGGTTTGATACGCTCATGGCGAAAGCCCGAGATCTGGCGGGCAAGCTAAAAAACTTGAGTGATACTCTGCTCTCAGCATTAGAGAAGCAAGACTCCGAAGAACTCAGCCTGCTGCAACATACGCAGGAGGAAATGATGCTCGATCTGGTTACAGTGCTAAAAGATCAGCAAATTCAAGAAGCAGAAAACTCCTTGCAAGATATGGAGACAAGCAAGCTTCGGGCTCAAGATCAGCTGAATCACTACACCAAGTTAATTGATGCTGGTTATTTGCCTGAAGAGCGTATTCAAATCGCGATGATGGGTGCGGCAGCCAGCGTGTATGGTATAGCGGTGTTAAGCAAGGTTGTTAGTGGTTTGTCCTATGTCCTTCCACAATTTACAGCCGGTCCCTTTAGCTTTGGTGTCACGTCCGGTGGGCAAAACGTTGGTGCTATGTTAGCTGAGTTTGGGGAAGCTAAAGAATCTTTGGCAGAAGGGCTAAGCATGGGTGGAGAGGCAGCTGGAGTCGTAGGACAATTCAAGCGTTCCACTGAAGATTGGGATTTGCAAAAGAAAATGGCTACTTGGGAGATGACGCAACTTGCTCATCAAATTGATGCCCAAATCTGCCGTATTGCAATGGCAAAGCAAGAGTTGCTGATGCACAAAAAGGAGATTGAAAATAGCAAGGCGATCGCCCAGTTTATGAAGAGCAAGTTCTCGAATGCAGAGCTTTATAACTGGATGAGCGGTAAACTCTCCGGTCTATTTTTCCAAACCTTTAAACTGGCGCACGACTACGCCAAGCAAGCGGAGCAGTCGTTCATCTTTGAGAAAGGACTCCAGGCAGGTAAAGTCAACTACATCACGGGGATGTACTGGGATAGCCAACGTAAAGGGCTGCTCGCTGGGTACTCTCTAGAACTGGATCTCGATCGAATGGAAAAAGCCTACGCTGAAACCGACAGTCGCCGCCTGGAAATTACAAAGAATATCTCTTTGTTGGAACTGGATCCTTTGGCGCTATTAGCTTTAAAGACTCAAGGGGCTTGCACCTTCCGCCTGAGCGAAGAGTTACTTGACTACGACTTCCCCGGTCATTACAACCGCCAGATCAAATCCGTATCCCTTGCCTTTGATATCGGTGAAGGACAAAGCGTGAACGCAACCTTGACCCAACTCAGCAGCAAACTGGTGATGGATACTGACATCAAAGCGGTGAAACACCTGATCGATCCTGCCAATGAGTCTACCCCGAACGTGCGAGCTAACTGGCGGGCTAGCCAGCAAATTGCCCTGTCTCACGTTGACCAGTACACCGAGAACAGCGGTATGTTTGAGCTGAACTTTGGGGATGAGCGGTATCTGCCGTTTGAAGGTACAGGAGCCGTCTCCACCTGGCGGTTGGAACTTAATGGCAAGAAGGGATCTTACAATCCGGCTGATTTGCTGGATGTCACAATTAAGTTACGCTATACCGCCAAACAGGGTGGCACTCGATTTGCCAATGAAGTCAAAGGCGTGCTCAAACCCTACAACGCTACCAGCTTCTTTGACATCGCTTATAACTTCCCTGATGAGTGGGCAGCGCTAACCTCTGGTGACAGTGATGAGGTCAACATTACTTTTACGCGGGAGATGTTCCCCAATATGAACAGCAGCAAAATTATTGGTTTGCTGATCCGTTACCAGTATGACGGCAGTAACAATAACGGCAGCAACAGCGGTGCGATCTTCACCATTAATGATCTATCCGCGCCCAATAATACTTATCTGCAACCCAGCACATTAAGCATTGGGCAGAAAGGAAGCGAGTGGATCTTCACATTGAAGGGTGATAGAACGGCTTTGCGAAATGCAGAGATGGTTTTGGTGTACAAGGCGAATGTTTAGTCATTGAGGAAGGTAAGGCATGAGTACTGCCAAAACCAAAAAGCTGATCCGCCGCAGGCAAAAGGGACCGTTGCAACGCTCTAGTGTACGGCGAAGTGTGACTAGTGGTAGGGCTGCGAATCGGACTCGATCGGCAACAGATAGTGCACTCTCTGGATCAGCTTTATCGCCATCTTTGGGAAGTGGTGGTAGTCAACGTGCGTCAACACCGGGGGCACTCACTCGCAGCCAAAGCACCCGCAGTTTAACACCAGGTCGTCCAGAAGCCCGACGGGCACGGGCAGATGCTAGAGCAGATACAAACCCTTATTCGCCACTGCAGGTGAGTAAGCCTGCTGCCCTAAAACGGCAGAATGCGAAGCGGGATCTCAATCCAACCCAGGGAAAACAGGTTAGTCCCAAGGGAAAACCCAAGCGGGACTTTGCGACGGGGCGCACGCTGTTTCCGGTGGAGGGTGATGGGGGCAAGATCCAATACTTGCCTGTCTCTAGTGAAGCAACCTCGCTTGAGGTGCAGAATGGTGCGTTTATACCCGATGCTGCGGTGCAGAAAGCCCCAGTCAATACTCTTGCCGACCTGACTACAGTGAAATCAGCTTCGCTACGAGACTTTGCCACGGGGCGCACGGTGTTTGCCACTGAAACGGCTGATGGGAAGCGGGAATATTTACCCAAAAGAAGCGAAGCCACAGCACTGGAACTCAGCCAGGGGAAATATGTCCCCGACGAGCAGGTGGAGGTTCCGCCCAAAGGAAACAAGGTACTCAACAAGCCTCCTCTGCGAGACTTTGCTACAGGACGCACGGTATTTGCAACGGCAGCAGTTGATGGTAGTACCGAGTATTTGCCCAAAAAAAGCGAAGCCACAGCTCTTGAATTGAACCAGGGACGCTATCTCAATGATGAGGACGTTACTGCGAAGGCTCCTTTGGGTGCAGAAAATGCCATGAGCGATCGCCCTCCCAAATACGACCTGGGCAAGGGGCGCAAGGTTTATCCAGTCAACACCCCGGAGGGTAAGACTATTTACCTGCCACGGAAAGGGGAAGCGGATGGGTTGGAGCTGGCGAAAGGGTTGTTTATTCCAGATGATGTGGTGGCGAACCATGAAAGCCAACGTCGCCGGACGGCACTGCGGGATGATGCAGCGGATGGGTTACAGCGGCGGGCACAACGAGCCGCCAAATTACCGGCTGGGGTCAATCGTCGGAATGATCGTGAGCCTCCAATTCCAGTACGGCAAGCGGAGGATGGGACACCACTTTGGGATGGGTTCACGCCGCCAGAAGTAAGTGAAGAAAAACAGCACGAAACGCTGAAAACCTTGAAGCCTAAATACGATATTGGCAAGGAGCGGATGCTTTACCCGACAGAAACGGCTCAAGGTAAGGTCGAGTATTTGCCGCTACATCGGGATGCTAGCAGCGAGGAGAAGTTTCTGAAGCGACATGCAGCCTTCGTGCCACCGGAACTGTTGGAGAATTTTTTAACGAATGCAGAGGCTCAAGGTGAGATTACGCGTCAGAGTTTTGTAACGAAACAGGGTGATGTTCGAGCTTATTCTCAGGAGGATATCAATAATGTATTTGAACAAGCACCGACTTTGGTATTGCGATCAGCACAGTTAGTAAGTGATAGTGCCCGGCAAACGCATGAATTGCAGCAGCGGTTCACTGGCACAGAAGTAGTCAGCAACAAAAATAGCGAACTTACTACCAAGTAACTCAAAACGACCTAGTGCACTCAACAACCTTTGAAGACATCAATTATGCACTCAGCACCCCGCCGCAAGTCCAGCAAAGAGAAATATCGTCCCGACAGTATTAAAAGCAGAGATGAAACACCGAGGGTGCGCACATCGCTAGCAGAGAGTGACGAAAGCAAAAGATCTAGCGAGGCTTCGAAGCAACGTACACCCTTACCTGAATTCTCTAGTGCCGATGAAACATCAATTCGACGTACTCTAGATCGGTCACACCCTAGGGAAGATACACTAGAAATTCGCAGCAAGTTTGCACAAGACAAAGAGCTAGAGTCCGAGGAACAATCACAAACCGAGAGGATAAAGACGCTTCGCGATCGGTTTTTTAATGATGCGAGCGCGGTAAACCGTGCAAGGCAAAATCCATTCAAACAGGGAGATATAAGACTCGAAGCTAAGAGTTTTTATCAGACAAAGTCATCACTAGCAGACGTAGTAAAAGAGCTCGATCAGATAGTTAAAGATGGCACACTCGATCGAGTGTCCACTGTGTTCGAGATGCTCAACCGTCTATCGACCAAGAACCCAGAGAAATACGAGAAATACAAGAGGTCGATCAACGAACTTAAAGCGGCGCTCATCGAAGAATCCGACGAACTCAAAGCGGCGCTCATTAAAGAATCCGTAAATCTATTAGGGTCGAAGGTACCAGATAATCTCTCAACCATGGATGACGGCGCAATTGCCGAGATATGGCGTGACAGAGACAGGGCAGCGATGTTGATGCAACGGATGAGTGCGGATGCAGTCCCACCACAACTCGCCTCAGAACTGCAGAATATCACTGACCAACTTCTTGCATCTGAACGTATGATCGTACTACGCAAGGCGAGAGAAGGTACGAGTGAGTCCCAGAGACAAGCCGCACGTGGGGATATTCCGGGTTTACATACTTATTTGGACAACGTTGCACAATATATCCGTAAGGGGCAGTACGACGATGCGTTAAAAAAGCTTGGAGACAGCGGCTTCTGGAAAGCACTTCAGCAGAATCTTAATGTCAGGGTCAATACAAAGCCAAAACGTCACCCCTTTTTGGAACCAAATATGTTAGCGGTAAGCGAGGACGGCAAGTCAGCAGAGGCCAGGGTAGAGAATTTAGGGAACCTAATTGAGATGGACAAGGGGGGAGGTGTAAATTGGGATCCGGAGAATGTCGTAGCCCTGCTTACAGCCCTAGAAGAGTTTGTGCATGCTTACCAGCATTTAACAGGGCTATTTCTCAGCCCTAGAACAGGGCTAGCGGTGAAGGACGGAGCCGTGGAATCGCAACTTGATGCAGAGGATCGATTCGGCATGTCGTGGGATGAGGTTGATGTGTATGCTTGGTTTCAAGACCAGGACTTGGGACGATTGATGGAGAACCGCACCACCCATCATGCCAACGGAAAGTACGTGGACGCATACGAAGAGCGCAAGGCGTTCCAGTCGTGGGTCGAGAGCAGATAATGTCTCATTGTGTCTCGTCAGTCGAAGTGACCGAGTCTAGCTGTAGAGAGGGGACAGTTCAACTAGTCAGACTACATAGTTGCATAATATGGTTACCGGGCTAATCGCTACCTCATCTGTCTCTCGATCGCCGCCTAACCAGACTGATCTGAACTATTCCGCCAAAACCCTCCTAACCCCCTCAACATTTGGAGCCATCGATCATGTTCTCAGGCAAAGTGAAAAAGCGTCGCGCTGCCAGTACAGGAGATTTGGATAGTGTAGCAGCAGATACTAACCATCGCCCTCAGTCTAGCAATCTACGCCGTCCAAAAACCACAGACGACTTGACTTCCACTACGCTTGACTTGAACTTTGCCCTCAAGCGCAGAGACACCGATCGCGATAATGACACCGATCGCACAGCTACCCCTTCATCAGCAGAACAGTCATCGTCAGATAGCCAATCTCTTCGCGCCAGCCGCCTCCGATCGATCCAGGATGATCAAGTTGCGATCGATGGTGCGGAAATAGAGCAGGCGATCGGCAAAACCAAGCGGCGATCATCTGCTGTACTACGTGACATTCAGAACAGAAATTTAGCCCTGATCAAGCGCGAGCCAGCCAAACCCAGCATTAATACAACCAAGCTCAAAAATCCTAACGTTCGTAGAGAAGCTGAGAAACTTGCTGGTCGCGTCGATAAGTTTCGGGGTGGCATTCTACAACTGGTTGCCCTCGGCGGGGACAGAGCCTTAGCCCGTGTAAACCTGGAAGCCGAACTGCAAAAAATCATTGACTTAGCCGACGCCAATGGCGATGTTCAAATGCTCAAGGATTTCTCAGATGGCACCTCGTTTAAAGGCAAACTCTCCCCCTTTGAACCCACTACTGAGAGTGGTCGCTCCTTAGTTAGAATGTTGCAGCTCTTCAAGGCTGTAGCAGGGGATGGCAGCTACAACACCGTGCGCACCAATATTGGACGACTTAAGACTGACGCGAGTGATCTACGTCAAATGGCGCGAGATACTAATTTACTGCAAGGATCTGAAAATGCTCAGTTTCTTGACCATACCCAGTACGTTGACGTTAGCCGATTGCTCCGCACTGCTGATAGCACAACTGCCAGGCAAATTAAAGAAATCACGCGCGAATGGTATCTTGAGCAAGCCAGCCTAATGAAGGCATACCGTGACCTGAACGGTAAAGACGCCGCTGTACAGAAAAAATTGGCGCTCACAATGCTGCAAGGCTTTGGCAAGGTGGCACCACTGGGCCCCCAAAAAGCTGAAGAACTGGGTGCTCAAGTTTCCCCTGTACTGAACGAGCAAGCTCTCTATTACCGCAGCGGAAAACTTATATTCAATCCTCTGCTCAACACTGTGCAGCAAGCCTATTGCAGTGCTATGGGCTTGGATGAAAATGCTGCACATCTGATCGACAACAGCACGTTTCGTGAGGTGCTGGCTCGTGAGTATGGAATGGAGGGAGTCAACACCAAAATTACCAGTCAGGCAGACTTTAGCAAGGCGCTTCAAGATCTCTTTAGTAACGCACAAAGGGGCGGGCTTCTAACAAACAATGTTGTTCTCGACATTACTGATTTGTTTCAACAAGAAGCGACACAACCCAAAGAAATTAATAAGATGAATGATGATCTGGAAAAAGCCTTTTTTGCTGAAGTAGCAAAGTTTCTGGCTACCCATCCTGACATGGACAAGAAGGTGTTCGCCAGCATCATGGAGCGCCTCCAGATTGGGGCAATGACCCGTTACAAAGGGGTAGATGTACTTCTTACCCCATATTTCTTAATCCGAACTCCTAGAGACAGCGATACTCCACTTCAAAAAGAGCTTTTACAAGCGGTTAGAGATAATGTTGGACTGCGCTCTTTGTCAGGAGAGTTTTTCGACTCTATCCAGCACAGCATGAGCCACTCAGGATACCTGCTTGATCCAATTCAGGCCAGGAAGGCGTGGTTGGAAGTAGAAGATCCCTCCACAGTTCTGAAAAAGCGGGGCCTTCAGTTAACGGAACTGGCAACTTCTGACAAACCCACCCCGAAAGTCTTTTCCAGCTTCAAAGACTTCACAAAGCATAAAACCTTCCAGCAGTTTGAGACACTGGCTAACACTGTTAATGCCCCACCGTATCTCAAAACTCTACCCACAGCTACTGTGAATTTGTTGCGAGGACTAGCAGCGTACAACGCTGACAAGGGGGGGATTGACAAAGCCATGCAGGATCAGGAACTCGACGAAGTTCTGCAAACGTCCTACTATCGTATGCTGAATGCAATGGCTAGTGCTGTGGATAGTCAAGCATTTTTGAAAACCTCAGCAAATCGCCCCACTTCCACTCAAATCAGTGAAGCCTATATCAATTTTCTGAACCAGGTGGAGGTGATTCAGCAACAGATTGCGACCCTTCTCTCCCTAGTGGAACCTTATAGCACCGATGCCTTTGGTGATAGTATCCGGGCTAGGCTGACGAATCCGTCTGACCCTATCATTCCGACCAACTTAGACAAGCCCGGTGTGCAGCTCAAACCCTCAGCCATGCATTGTTTGGCAAGTATTCTTTCCAGCGTTGAAGCCCTGAAAAAGAGCAACGAACTCAATGTTTGTGTGGTTAAAGACCATTACTATGAATCTGCTGGTGCCGTAACCGCCTCCGGCACGTATAGTGTGTCAAAGTTTGATGGGGATACCGTGCGGGGTTCTGATGGCATCAGCACAGTGCCCCTTGATCCGTCTACTATTCAAGGCAAGAAACCACTAGACCTTTATGTCTGCGACTTCCATCACAATATTTCGCTGGGTCGGAATCATTATCAGATTGAAAACCTTCAGCACCATGTAGACGAACTCTACCGCAACAACTTGGTAGCAGATAAATTCACCGTGGCGATCGACTGCACTATCGACTTTGTAAACTCCAAAGACGTACAGGCTTTCCTCGAACACAATAAGGATCGCATTGCGTCTGGCAAGCTCAATGTTGTTCTGTTCCGCAGTGCCCAAAAGTTCGATATGTTGGGGATGGATAATTATTACGGCGGCTTCACTGTCAACATTAATAGTCACAAAGCCTTTGCCGATTTCAATCAGCGGATGGAAACCCCAGAAGACCAACTCAAAGGTACGAGTCTCCAAGGGCTTTCTCACATCGGTGTCCATGCTTCTCAGGATACGGATGAGTATCACAAAGCCATTATGGACAATACAAAACGCTTCTATAATGCCCTGACTCCCGGTATGGTCTGGAGTCCAGGAACAACGTCTGTGATGCAGGTAGCCAAGACAGATGATCCCAATGCGGTGTTTCTTGACATTAAGTTTCCAGGTAATACTGATGCCGAGGATGCTTTTGTCGATAAGCTCAAAGAATTTGCCACTCAGGAGAAGTTACCCCTCACCGGGCGGGCTAGCTTTGGTTTTGCCACGTCTAACTTGAATCAGATTAGAGGTGAGAAAATCCGCCTTACCCCTGGGCTTGAAGGATCAGAGATACAGGATCGTTATATTGCCTTTTTTAATGCTGTTTATCAGCGTGCTAACGATGCCGCTGCAAGGGGTACTCAACAAGGATTGCAAGGGGACGCACTCAAACAGTTTATTGCTGGGGAAATTAAAAATATACCTCTCAAATCTATATAACCCTAACTGAGATAAGTAAGGCAGGTATTAACGCACTATTTCAGATTCTGGACATTTTTCATATACTCCCTTGCCTCATCTAATGTCTTGAAATTATCTGGATACCTATCCATCAAAACTTGAGGAAGTCGATCGCAATCTCGATTGGATAAATCTTTCATTCCATCAGGTAGATTCGCAGCGCAGAGAAGAGGTGGATTTAATCCTGTTAGTTGATCTCGGCTTAGTTCTTTGCTCTTGCTCAAATTTAAAGCGAGCAGAATAGCCTCCTGAAAATTAACACCACTCAGGTTAGCACCACTTAGATCAGTACCACTCAAGTCAACACCACTCAGGTCGGCACTGCTCAGGTCAGCATCATTGAGAATGGCGTGGCTGAGGATGGCATCGCAGAAGATAGCACCATTGAGATCGGTACCACTGAGGTCGGTATAACAGAGGTCAGCACAACACAGATCGGCACGACTGAGGATGGCATGGCTGAGCGTAGCACCACAGAGGATGGCATCACAGAGGATAGCGCTGCTAAGCCTAGCATTACAGAGGATGGCATCGCTAAGGTTGGTACGGCTGAGGTCAGCATCGATCAGAATGGCACCACTGAGGTTAGCACCAATCAATCTAGCACCGCAAAGGATAGCATCGCTGAGATCGGTATGACTAAGGTTAGCATCGGTAAGGTCAGCATCTGTTAAATTGATTTCGCTTAAAACAGCCTCTTTTTCTAAAGTCAGACTCGATAAAGATTCCCCCCGTGCTCGCAAATCTTCTAGAGCTGCAATCCTGGCACCACTCACCTTTTGCCCATAGGCTGCATAAACAACCTGCCATGCCTGATATTTTGCTTGCCGTGAACGTTTCGGTGATTCAAGCAAGAAAAGCAAAACAGCAAAGACGATCGCGAAAGTTGCTACCTTGCCAATTCCCCAAAGACCCGTACCCCAAGCCACACTGAGCCGTTGTTCCGGGATCAGCTCATCGAAATACCAGCGAACCCAATCCCCCAGAGAATCGCCATAAGGTGCATTAGGCAGAATGTCTCCGTCTCGCTTACGGATGCTCATCAGCTTTTTGTAATCGTCTGTCGTTTTCCCAAATCTTTTTGCTTCTCGTTGAATAAAGTCCTCACGAATGAATGGGTCTGTCGTCTCTCTCGCTATTTTTAGGCTTTCGTCTAGTTCTTTTAGCTCAGGACTGAGAGGGCTTCCAGGCTTACTTTTTGGTGGATAGAAAAGAGTCAGAAGTAGCCAAGTTAAAAGTAAAAGTGCTAGGAAGCTCGTTACTACTTTTAATCCCTTAATTCTAAGAAAGCCTGAACTCAGCCTTGTCTCAAGCATGCTTGAAACGATCTTGAACATGGAGCTCGGGAACTGGCTTCGGGACATTTGGGATTGCTAATACATGGTTAATAGGACTAGTTCTAATCTAATCCCTATTTATTAAATATCAAGCACCTTTATTAGTTGTGTTGCAAAAACTTCTTGAATGATAGATAAACTCCGTTTTTCGTTCATCAACGCACCATGAATTGTTTGTTTCAAATGAAGATGAATCTGTTTGTTTAGTTCTGGTGTGTACCCTGCTTGACTGACAAAACGGGAGGAAGCTGAAAGGAAAGCTAGAAGGGAAGCAGAGCATGATTTAGGCTGAGAAGTAACCACACCAATCAGCAAATCAATGTCTCCTACTTCCCGTCTTTATGATGCGCTGTCTCGATATTTGAGCCAATGTGACATTCAATGGCAAGATGCTCATCACCGACAAACGTTGTGTTGGATGATCATCGGCATAATTCAAAGCCAGAACGTGCATCTCAATGGGTTTGGGGTGTACGTGACAAGCCGTGCCCAAATTGCTCAATCCCATCAACGACGGTTTCGACGTTGGTTGTCCAATCGCCGCATTGATGTCGCTTCAGCCCATCATGCCTTGGTCAGGCAAGCCCTGTTGGGATGGGAGCGCGAACGCCTCTATCTGAGTCTGGATACAACCGTGGTGTGGAATTGTTTCTGTATTATCTAGGTGGGTGTCGTGTATCGGGGCAGAACCGTCCCAGTGGCTTGACGAGTGGTAGCGCACTCCAGCAGAACCGTCCGGTTGTGGACGATTCAAAGGGTATTGCGGCAAGCCCAAAGAATCTTGCCCGAGGGTGTGGCAATTGTTTTGTTGGCAGACCGGGGCTTTGCGGATGGCAAACTGATGAAGTACCTCCAGGAAAATCTGGGTTGGCATTTTCGGATTCGGATTAAACGTTCGTTTCAGTTTCAGCACCAGGGGCAATGGTGCAAAGTATCATCGGTGCACTTGTAGCCTGGACAGGCTTACTTCACGAGTGCGATATCAGTAGGCAAGACCAAGCCCTACCCCAACGTTTACCTGGCGTTTGCCCATGATAAGCAAGGCGGTGAGGATTGGACGATTGTGAGCGATGAGCCGACGAACTTGCAAACGTTTGCTCAATACCGCCTCAGGTTTCAGGTGAAGGAATCATTTTTGGATCTAAAGTCGAACGGATTCAATCTCGAAGCCTCCAGGCTGCGGGACAAATTTGCCCTGTCCCAGTTGTGCGGGGTGATCGCT
The DNA here is from genome assembly GCF_039962475.1 of Leptolyngbya sp. GB1-A1. Taxonomy (NCBI): domain Bacteria; kingdom Bacillati; phylum Cyanobacteriota; class Cyanophyceae; order Leptolyngbyales; family Leptolyngbyaceae; genus Leptolyngbya; species Leptolyngbya sp. GB1-A1. The sequence goes on from NZ_JAMPLI010000063.1 coordinate 20,217, forward strand.
TTGACAATGCTGTTTCTGGTACTGCAAGGGATGAATGTGTTACTGTCAGGCAAGCATCGCCGAGTAGATGCTCACTGGAATCGGGGCATGAGTTATCTCAAGCTCGGTTGGAATTGGATTCGCCTTGCCATCACCCAGCAATGGAAGATACAGGTTTATCCATTCCTCTCCAGTCTGCCTGACCCTCAACCTGCCATTGCTTCGAAGCGACAACAGAATGATGCTTTCGAGCGTGAATTTATCGTTCTCAGCCGTTTTCCAGCTTCTTAGTTCTGTCAGTCAAGCAGGGTGTGTACCTCAACACCACTCGTTAATCGTTGAGTGATCGACTTCCACTCCTCGCTCTTGCATCATTTTCTATAAGTTCCAGAACCTAGGCAGTAACGATAATACCACTGCATATTCAGCAAGATGATTTCTAATAGAAGATGCCGCTATTTAAAGAGATATAGAGTCAGTATGAAAACTCAGGAACAGGGGTTAAGCTTTCCCTCCTTACCGTTAGTCTGTTTTTGCGACACAACCTGAGTTTCTCTCAAACCAGTAAGAAGAATTGGTGCTGTGGTACTAAAATACCAACAAACACAGGTAAAGATAAATGTCTAAGAAATAGCTGTAATAATTACAGCATAAGGGATAAGACAATATAGTTAAAATAATCATGTTCTTCCCAAAAAACGAGCGAGGGGAGACTTGCTACAAGCCTTGAAGCCTATCATGATACCAAACCGCAAGAAGCGTTGTCCTAGCCGTGTAAAGTTTTCCCAAAAGAAACCTACAAAGTTTGAAGTTGTAGACAAACTTTTACTGACCCTTCTAATCTTAATTCCTTTGCTTTTTCTGCTAAATAGATTCTTCTCGGCAAAACCTGAACCATCTTCAACCATCTACGTTAATCCTAATAACGGAGACGATCGCAACAATGGCACCCAAACGAATCCCCTGAAAACGCTTGACCTTGCGTTGAATCAGGCTAAATCTCGGAACGATATTGATTATATAGCGCTTCCAAAAGACGCAGAGATCTTCAAGAAATCTCTTTCATGTACAGCCTTTAGTGATATTAATAACAACTGGGCCTCAGAATTTATTCAAGCTTTGGCGACTCAAGGTATTATTAAAGGCTATCCAAACTGTACATTTCAGCCAGATGCAAAGTTAACTCGTGCAGAGTATGCTGCTCTATTAACCCAAGCTTTCAATCTGCCAGAAACGCAAACAGTGAAGGATTTTGTCGATGTTCCTCCTGATTTTTGGGCGTATAATGCCATTCAGAGAAATTATAGTAATAAATTTCTAGTTGGACTGGGAGACAGTAATGACTTTAAACCTAACGACACTCTTAAACGTGTGGAAGTAGTTGCGCCGTTAGTTAGTGGTTTAAAGTTAGCTCCTGCAGGTGATAACACAAAGTTAAGCTTCTATGAAGACAGTACAAGCATTCCGGCATGGGCAACAGGACAGATTGCAACTGCTACTTCTAATCAACTCATTGTCAATTACCCTAATCCGAAAGTATTGAATCCTACCCAAGCTGCAACTCGTGCAGAAACAGTTGCCATGCTTTACCAGGCACTCGTTGAAACAAAGCAAATGCCTGCAATTAATTCAGTTTATATTGTTCCAGGTGATTACAACAGTTTTTAGATGAGTAGTACTACAAAAGTAATGATGCGTTGTAGTGATGGATGAAATACCAAATCGCACCAATGTGATTCTCTAAGGATTTGGAAAAGGATAAAGTTTTTCGCACTAAGCGAGACACCCGTTGCCGCAATGTGTTGTTGAACCGCTCAATGTAGCTGGTTTTTCCAGTCTCTTTACCCACTGCTCGATGACGCTTACTGGGTAAAACTGCTGCATACGCTGCCCAAAAGTCGGTGTAGGCGATCGCACATTGGCGATAGCGTGCAGGTAAGGATTGCCATACTTTGCGAGCTGCGGCGGTTGTGTCGCAAAAACTCACTAAAGACAATCGATACCTATCAAGGTCATTGTCTTAAGCAGCTACGCCAAAGAGTACTTCGATCAATTTGACCTGAGAGACAATATCCCCCC
>NZ_JAMPLI010000064.1:0-22178 GCF_039962475.1 Leptolyngbya sp. GB1-A1
AAAGCCAGGGTCAATTGGAGATTTTCCAGTGCAGGTGCGCGCATTCGGTTAGGGCATCTCTATCCTAAATTAAAGCATGCTAACTAGGCAAAGTTTATTTGGTGAACTACTAGATTTCATGTTGAGTGCGCTCACGAGATAGCAAAGCAGCCGTTCGGTTTTTCCGTAAAGTGTTCAAAGCGCAGCACACTCAGGCTCCACGAGTCATTAAGGTGGACAATAACACAGCTTATCCAGTGGTAATGGAAATCCTGACGGATGATGAAGCACTGGCAGCAGAAATTGAGTTGCGGCAAGTGAAATACTTGAATAACGTGGTTGAGCAAGACCACAGAAACATCAAACGAATTACTAAATTAATGATGGGGTTCAAGCCAATCAATAGTGCCAAAAGAACGTTGCAAGGGATTGAGGCAATGAATATGATCAGAAAAGGACAAGTGAAAGGAGCTGGACAAGGGAACAGCGTCTTTCAAGCAAAATTTATTAGACTTCATCGGAAATAAGATTGACTTTGAAGCATGACCTGACGAGTGTGAGGCAGTAAGGAACCATGCTCAACTATGCTCAAGTTCAAAATAAACCACGTGTTTTGCAAAGCCTAACCGGGTTGAGCGTAGACGAGTTCGAGCAGTTGTTTGTCAGTTTTGAGCGAGCGTGGGGGGACTACCTGGAGCAGCATCACATTCAAGCCCCCCGAGCAAGACGTTATGGCCGTGGACGCAAACCGCAGTTGCAGGACAATTGGGATAAGCTGTTGTTTATTTTGGTGTATTTCCGACTGTACCCGACGCAGGAAGTGCAAGGCTTTTTGTTCGGCATTGGTCAACCGCAGGCGCATGAGTGGGTGCATAAGCTCACTCCAATTCTCAATACTGCGTTGGGGTACGAAAAACAATTGCCCGAGCGCAGTCCTTGGCGATTGGAGCGTTTCAGAGCTTGAAGTCGCTCAGCAATCATTCTCGGCAGTCCGTTGTTGAGACTTCTTTGAGCGCACGATCGCAGATACCAAATCCCATTCTCCAGCCGATTTTTATCTATAGGTGATCCTTTCTATGAAATGGGTTGCTTCTAGTTAGTTTGATCTACTGTTCGTTTATCTCAATTATGACAATCACCAATCTCATCCGGTTTAATAACCGCCGAGGCGATATCTTCGGCGATGTCACGACTGCCGTTGTCTACTCCTGGCTCTGGACTTCGGCGTTGCCTCTGGGGTGGGGGCTCTCGGTAGACTCTACGGGCGGTTTGTGGCGACTCTTTTGCCGCCCTGGTTAGCAGCGCCCCAACGTTGATCTCTGAACCGACCGAGCCAATAACCGTAAGCCCAGTCAATGGGTGCTCGTGCAACACCTGCGCTGTAGGGGTGAAGTGCCTCCCTCCTGCTCTCTTTAACTCGTTAAGGTTCATCTAGCTCATTTATTGCAATACTCCTCGTCAGAGGATGCATGAGGTATTCGTGGATTTTTTGTCCTTGTTTTTCATGGACTTCGTTAAAGGGATTCTCATTGTATTCATCGCGCGCTATGGAATATGGTCAGCGAGAAGAGACAGACGCTCTCTGGTTGCATAGAGCATTTGGTAAAGGGCATATCGCATTGAGAAAACTCTGCGATCGCAATTCACGTTGACCAAAAATATACGGATTTTCTGAGAATAAAAGGAAACTTATGATTTGCATTTGACATTACTTAGCAGATTCATGTGAAGCGATCGCAAATTTGTGCGGATTTAACGATAGACTTAAGCACAACATATAGACTTAAAGGCATGGAGCTTCGGGTAATTATAGATAAAAGTCTATGGATTGTAATGCAGGACAGCTATCACCTTCCAGTCCCATTGGAAGAGTGGCCATTCTAAACACCCTGGCGACATGTTCTCGCCGAACACCTGTGCTGTAGGGGTGAAACGCTTCTCCCTTACCCTTTAAAGCTCACCTATCACAATAGTCACCCCTCTTCAGAGGAGGCATAAGGAGGTATTCGTGGATTTTTTGTCCTTGTTTTTCATGGACTTCGTTCAGCAATTGCAGTCCCCAACACTCAGCTTTCTGATTGGTGGTATGGTCATTGCCGCCCTTGGTAGCGAATTGGTAATTCCAGAGGCGATTACTCAGATCATCGTCTTCATGCTGCTCATGAAAATCGGTCTGACCGGTGGTCAGGCGATCCGCAATTCCAACCTAACGGAGATGGTGTTACCCGTAGCGTTTGCTATAGCAGTAGGAATTCTCATTGTATTCATCGCGCGCTATACATTGGCCAAGCTGCCGAAGGTCAAAACCGTAGATGCGATTGCGACCGGGGGGTTGTTTGGTGCTGTGAGTGGCTCTACTATGGCCGCCGCCCTGACTGTACTGGAGGGACAAAACATCCAATACGAGGCATGGGCTGGCGCACTCTATCCCTTCATGGATATCCCAGCGCTCGTAACAGCGATTGTGGTGGCCAACATTTATCTCAAAAAGAAGAAGCGTAGTGCAGCAGGCGAGTCTCTCAGTAAGCAGGAGTATCACAGTCCCGCAGGAGAATATACCAGTACCGCAGGCGCGGCTTTCAGTACCGCAGGCGCATCTCTACCTGTAGGCACGTCTTTCAGTACCACAGGCGATTATCCCAGTCCCGCAGGCACGTCTTCCAGTCCCGCAGGTGATTATCCCAGCAGCCGACAAGAGTATCTCAGAAAGCAACAGTCTGCGGATAATCGGGTCAAAATATGGCCGATCGTGAAGGAAAGCCTCCAGGGACCTGCCCTATCGGCAATGTTGCTCGGCATTGCTCTTGGCATATTAGCCCAGCCGGAAAGTGTCTATAAAAGCTTCTACGATCCCGCCTTTCGCGGCTTGCTTTCGATCTTGATGCTGGTCATGGGTATGGAGGCTTGGTCAAGGCTTGGCGAACTGCGTAAGGTGGCCCAGTGGTACGTCGTGTATAGCGTGGTAGCACCGTTTGTGCATGGGCTTATCGCCTTCGGTCTCGGCATGATTGCCCACTACGTCGCAGGATTCAGCCTGGGCGGTGTCGTGGTTCTGGCTGTTATCGCCTCCTCCAGTTCAGACATTTCAGGTCCGCCCACGTTGCGAGCCGGTATCCCGTCGGCCAATCCCTCCGCCTACATCGGGGCCTCCACAGCCATCGGTACGCCCGTTGCGATCGGCTTGTGTATACCGCTCTTCCTCGGACTCGCCCAGGCGATAGGCGGCCGCTAATCCCGACGGGTCGCGGTCTGTCGGTGCTTCCTTGACCCGGCAGACCGAGTAGATCAATATACAAGATCAAGATACATAGGTACGGAGGTAATCAACATGGCAAAGCCAGCCAAAAAGCTTGTCATCGTCACGGAAAAGATTCTGCTGAAAAAGATCGCCAATATCATCGATGAATGCGGGGCGACTGGTTATACGGTGGTGGAAACTGGCGGTAAAGGCAGTCGCAACGTGCGCTCGTCAGGACAACCCAACGTTTCTGACACCACGGCGAATATAAAATTCGAGGTGCTCACCCCGGATCGGGATATGGCCGAGAATATTGCGGATAAGGTCGCAGTGAATTTTTTCCTCGATTTTGCGGGCATGATCTATATCTGTGACGCGGAGGTACTGTACGGGCACAGCTTCTGTGGACCAGACGGCTGTTGAATCGAGACGACGCAGACCTAAATGGCCGGGTCATGCCCCGGCTTTTTGTTGATCGTTATTCAAAACGTTAGTCGATTTAGATGATGCCCAAGCGGAGGAGCTGATTGTGATTCAAGATAATCTCAACACCTATTCGCCCGCGTCGCTCATTGACGACTAGGCTTGTCTCGATCCAGGCAACCGCATCCAAAGCATGACCGTCCTTGATCGGTTGCTTTTTTCATACCCTTCCACAGTTTTATGACTCCCTTTAACCTTTAACCTTCATCGCTTTAAACTCATGATTTTGTCCAACATTCTGCCTCCTTTCAGTGGGGGGATAGCCGCTCTCATGGCTCCGATACTATTCCTGGCGACCGTTGTTGCTGAGGATTCACCCATTATTCTGTCTGGCGTATCGCTGACGCTGGTGGTGATTTATCTGGCCAGCAAGTTCGGCGCAGAGATTGCTAGGCGATTGGGTTTTCCGCCCGTCCTGGGGGAACTGGTCGCTGGTGTAATTGTTGGTGTTTCGGCGTTGCACCTAGTGAACTTTCCCGAAGGGGGGCTGTCTGCTTCTGACTCGGTGATTATGACGGCGCTGCAAGAATTGAATCAAATGGCACCGGATGCGCTGACCCGGATCTTTGAGTCGCAAAGTGAAGCGATTTCGGTTCTGCTGAAATCGGCGTGATTATTGGTTGTGTCGCAAAAACTGGTGGGTGGTAAGGTAAATAGGACTAAACCTCCTCCTCCGATGTCTACTGCTTCTCTGTTGAAGTGGCGGCACTTCTTGCCCAAAATCATCCTGCTGAACGTGCGGTGGTACTGCCGTTACTCCCTCAGCTACCGCGATTTGGAGGAGATGATGCAGGAGCGCGGCATGGGAGTGGATCACTCGACCATCAACCGTTGGGTGTTGAGGTACGCACCAGAGCTAGACAAACGGATTCGACGACACCTGAAACCGACGAACGACTTATGGCGCGTGGACGAAACTTACATCAAAGTTAGGGGAGTGTGGAAGTATCTATATCGCGCTGTGGATTCCCAGGGTAATACGCTGGACTTTATGCTCAGTGCCAAGCGAGATGGCAAGGCAGCGGCAAGATTCTTGCACAAAGTACTCAAGGGTCAGCACACTCAAGCTCCACGGGAGATAACAGTGGACAAGAATACGGCTTACCCAGCGGCAATGGAAACGCTCAAAGCAGATGAAACGATTGAAAAAGAGACCGAATTAAGGCAGAGCAAATATTTGAATCATGGGGTTGAGCAGGATCATCGATCGATCAAGCGCATCGTGAAGCCGATGATGGGATTTAAGACGTTCAACGCAGCAAGATGAACGTTGAGCGGGATTGAAGCGATGAATATAATTCGGAAAGGACAAGTAAAAGAAGTCAAACAAGGGGACAATGTGTCTCAAGTGAAGTTTATCGAAGCGATCTTTGGAATTGCTGCTTAAGGGAACGCAAACGATACAGATTGTTTGTCCTTAAAAAGTTTTTGCGACACAACCATCACAGAGGTATCACACATGGTCTGGATTGCACCTAATGTGCTTTCAATTTGGACAAATTTGGTATCAACCGGATTCTCCTGGATGAATCCTTATTCTCCGACATTAGCAATGGCATCGCCTGAAAATGCGTCCATCGTTTTATCGGGGGTGCTGCTGAGTCTGGTGATTATTTACTTCGCTAGTAAGCTGGGTGGTGAAATTTCAAAAGCGTTAGATTTTCCGCCTGTGCTAGGCGAATTGATTGGCGGTGTGCTGGTCGGAGCTTCAGCATTTCATTTGCTGGTGTTTCCAGAGAGTGGCGCACAGGCAACTGATTCTTTGCTAATGCCGATTCTGCAATGGGTTGGGGGCTTAACACCTCAAGCCGTCATCGAAGTGTTTGAGTCACAAAGCGAGATTATTTCGCTTCTAGCAGAGCTTGGCGTAATCATTCTGCTGTTCGAAATTGGCTTGGAGTCCGATCTGCGCGAGTTGCAGAAGGTGGGCTATCAAGCGGCGATCGTTGCTTGCGTGGGAGTAGCGGTTCCCTTTGCCGCAGGTACGGTAGGGCTGATGCTGCTGTTTCATGTCGCTGCAATTCCTGCGATTTTTGCCGGAGCAGCGTTGACGGCAACCAGTATTGGTATTACTTCAAAAGTGTTATCGGAATTGGGGCGACTCAAGGCGCGGGAAGGACAGATCATTGTCGGTGCGGCAGTCATTGATGATGTGCTAGGCATTATTGTGCTGGCGGTGGTTGCCAGTCTTGCTAAGACGGGTGAAGTCGATGTGATGAACGTGGTTTATCTCATCATCAGCGCGACGGGCTTCCTGCTGGGTGCAATCCTGTTGGGCAAGTTCTTTAATCAGGCATTTGTGACGATCGTAGACAAACTCCAGACACGCGGCAAACTGGTAATTCCGGCCCTGATCTTTGCGTTCCTGATGGCGTTTCTGGCAAACGCAATTCATCTGGAAGCAATTTTGGGTGCATTTGCAGCGGGGTTAGTTCTGGATGAAACCGATCGCCGGAAGGAACTTGATCAGCAAATCATTCCGATCGCCGATATCCTGGTTCCCGTTTTCTTTGTGACGGTGGGCGCAAAAGCAGATTTGGGCGTACTGAACCCGGCTGTTGCCGCAAACCGGGAAGGCTTGGTGATTGCGGCATTTCTGATTGTCGTAGCAATTATCGGCAAGGTTGTGACCGGCTGGGCGGTGTTTGGTCAACCTGGCATTAACCGTCTGGCGATCGGCGTGGGCATGATTCCGCGTGGTGAAGTCGGTCTAGTGTTTGCCGGGATTGGTTCTGCCAGTGGCGTGTTGAGTAAACCGCTAGAGGCAGCGATTATTACAATGGTAATTTTAACCACATTCCTTGCGCCACCCTTCCTACGCCTGGCGTTTGGGCAGTCTTCAGATTCTGATGAATCCGAACTGTTGATTGAGACAGGGACGATGAAGCGTGAACCTCAAACATTACCATAAAGGTAAATAGGTAACTAAAAGTCCCCCTTTTTCAGGGGGATTTAAACGAAGATTGACCAGTGCCAGTTTAGATCAGCCACTATGAACCCCTGGCAGCAATTCACTCAATCCGTTCGATCGGCCGTCAGCGATGACGGATTCTTGAGTCTGCTGAAAAAGGTAGAAACATGGGTTGCGAAGATTCTCTCGATCGCCATGACAGGCGTGATTTTCGCTTCAGTAACCGAACTCTTTATTTTTCTCCTTCGAGAAGTCTGGTTTAATAATAAACTTGCAAATCCAGATGAGTTCTTTACAGTAACGCTGCTCTCGATGTTTGGCTTATTTCTCAATATCCTGATCGCATTGGAGCTGTTAGAAAACATCACTGCCTACTTGAGAAAGCACGTGGTTCAACTGGAACTGGTAATTGTCACATCGCTCACAGCCGTTGCCCGTAAAATCATCATTTTTGACTTTAACAAAACAGGTGGACTGGAGCTAATGGCTCTGGCTCTGGCAATTTTTGCTTTGTCAATCAGCTATTGGATTGTGCGGCGCAATCGTGAACGTCAAGTTTAACAAAATCAATCTACGGATAATGGAGCCTGCATGGGTTTAGCAGTGGATTCAGTAGACTGGGCGGATGGATAGCGATTAATGTCAACACAGCCAACTGTCACGATCGCGCCAAATGCCAAACCAACTAGCACGCTCCAGCCATGAGAAGGATCAAGGGTGTAAAGCAAGCGGCGATTCTTGCCATAAATATGAATTGCTCACCCCTCGTTCACATTATGGGAATGCGGCAAATTCTGATCTAGCTTCTTCATGATAACCTTCCTCACTCAAGACATGAATGTAGCGCATCAACAAGCAAACGCAATGCGTCTTTTGTGAACTGTATTGAGAAAAGGGAGCAACCGCAATATTAGAAGTATTTAGGTTTTCTTTGGAACTAATAGAATTTTCTTAGTTCTCCTGAAATTCAGACTGCCCATAGTACGGCTTCCATAATCAAACCCTGTCTCTAAAGTCATCAGATCAGTCATCAAATTAATCATCAGATTATGCATCGATAGCATTAAGACTCGCGTAAGAGCCAGAATCAAAGTATAATGATATTGCTATTCAGTCTCAGTCAATCATTGAATTAAGTCTATGCTTTCCGCAAAACATTAAGCAGGAACGCAAGAACAATTTGAGGCGATCGCGCTCCCAGATCAATCCTAGCCTGCGCCATCGCTCACAGTTTTCGGCATCTCTTAGGGTATCCATTCAACGCTGTTAGGGGAAGGGACTGTGCTAGAAGCCTGCGTATTTGGAACAATATTGTGCGGATTCTTCGGTATTATCCTGAAGAAAAGCCTGGTGCTGAAGATTATTTCAATGGATGTTATGAGTACGGGGGTTATTGCCTACTATGTACTCGTTGCATCCCGCGATGGTTTATTTACACCGATTCTTTCAGATATTTCAACAGAAAAATACGCTGATCCTGTCCCTCAAGCAGTTATCTTAACAGCGATCGTCATTGGCTTTTCAATTCAAGCACTCATGCTGGTCGGCGTGATGAAGCTGGCGCAGGATAACCCAACGTTAGAAACCAGCGAGATTGAGCAAAATAACACACTATGAGTAGCCTCACGCTCGTCTGGATTAGCCTGCCGTTTTTCATCGGGTTTATCAGTTATCTGCTTCCCAAACTGGCTCGCTATTTATCACTAGGAGTGGCGATCGCTTCGGTCGGCTATGCCTTGCTGCTCTTTACCCAACCGCCGCTGCCACTGCAATTACTGGATCACTTTGGCGTTACTTTGCTGCTTGATTCGCTGAGTGGTTTCTTTATTCTAACGAATGCGGTCGTGACAGCCGCCGTTATTCTCTATTGTTGGGGCAGTGATAAAACAGCCTTCTTTTATATGCAGACCATCATCCTGCATGGCAGCGTCAATTCGGCGTTCGCCTGTATGGATTTCATCAGTTTATATGTGGCGTTAGAGGTCATTAGTATTGCCGCGTTTCTGTTAATTGCTTATCCCCGCACGGATCGATCGATTTGGGTTGGGCTGCGATATTTGTTTACCAGCAACGTTGCCATGCTGTTTTATCTGGTAGGCGCAGTTCTGGTTTATCAAGCGAGCCATTCCTTTGCATTTACCGGATTGCGAGAAGCACCACCAGAAGCACTTGCTCTCATTTTTCTAGGACTTCTCGTTAAAGGCGGAATTTTTGTATCGGGGCTGTGGCTACCGTTGACTCACTCTGAATCAGAAACGCCTGTATCAGCAATGCTGTCCGGTGTGGTCGTTAAGGCAGGGGTTCTGCCGCTCGTACGCTGCGCTTTACTAATCGAGGAAATTGATCCTTTGATTCGCATTTTTGGTGTAGGAACCGCTTTGATGGGTGTTGGCTATGCTGTTTTTGAGAAAGACACCAAGCGGATGCTGGCGTTTCATACCGTTTCCCAACTGGGTTTTATTCTGGCTGCACCCGAGGTCGGCGGCTTTTATGCGCTAACGCATGGTTTAGTAAAGTCGGCACTTTTTCTGATTGCAGGCGTTTTGCCCGGCCGTAACCTCAAGGAGCTGCAACATAAGCCCCTCACTACACCAATTTGGCTTGTTTTAGTGATAGCAAGTTTCTCGATTTCAGGGTTTCCTCTGCTATCGGGGTTTGGGGCGAAGGTTTTGACGATGAAAAGCCTGTTGCCCTGGCAGGTCATTGGGATGAATGTGGCAGCTCTAGGAACAGCAATTTCCTTCGCCAAGTTTATCTTTCTACCTCATCAGAACCAAGCGGAAGCGAAAAAGAACCAGCCAGGATTCTGGACAGCGATCGTCTTGCTGATTGGGGGACTAATTCTGGCAAATCTAGTGTATTACGAGGCATATAGTCTTGCGAATATTGTCAAACCCCTGATTACAATCGCTCTAGGCTGGTTAGCGTATTTTCTAATCTTTCGACAAACCGTTCTCAAGTTACCGCGTTTGCTTGAGCAATTTGATCATCTGATTGGAGTAATGAGTTTGATGCTAATCCTGCTCTTTTGGATGGTGCTAGCATGATCGGATATCTCAATCTCATCCTGCGACTAGTTATCTGGTTTTTGCTCACTGCCAATCTAAGTGTGGCAAATATCATCATCGGTATTTGTGTTGCGTTCCTACTGCCACACTCTCAAACTGCCTTTGGCGCGCTTAAAGATTGGCTGCGGGTGCTCTGGGAAATTATTGTGGCAATTCCTCAAGCATATTTGGAAGCATTTGAATTAATGTTACATCCCCATACGCGAGAGGAGATCACAATGGAGCGAGTTAAACCGAGGCGATCGCCCGGACTCGTTTTTCTAGATATCTTTCTAATTACCTTTACACCCAAAACAATTGTGGTGAAATACCACGAAGCAGGTTGGTACGAAGTTCACCGAGTGCAGCGGAGGAAGAGGACATGAACCTGATTCTTATTGCCATGATTCTGGCTTTACTCATTCCTATCTACGAAGCTTCACAGGATGAGGATATTTGGCAGAAAATGCTAGCTTTTGCCAGCATCGCAACGAAGACATCCGTGATGATTTTGGTTGTCTCTGTTTTGCGTGATGATTGGATGATTGGAGTTGTTGGAGTCATTATCCTAAGTGTAGGAAATGCTGGATTAATGCTGCTAGCTCATGTGATTAGACGAATAAATGCATTATGATCAACATCCTCAGCTATGCCTGCATTATTGTGGGAATTGTCTTCTGGTTTTGGGGAACTTTTCCCCTACTTGGCAAGCAATCGGTTTTATTTAAGCTGCATAGCCTTTCAGTTGCCGATACACTTGGGTCGATGAGTATTATCTTCGGGCTGCTTCTGAAGATTCCTAGCGAATGGTCGCTACTCGTTCTTGCCCTGATTTCTCTGGCAATCTGGAATACGGTACTGGGCTATGTACTGGCATATTGTTCTAGTGGTGGAGGAGATAATGAACGCTAGTGATTTTAGCTACATTAATGCGATCGTTGCGCTCCTGCCACTGACAGCGGTGATGCTTACTGTTCAGGTCAACCCCTACAATGCCTTGGTATTGCGCGGCATTCTGGGAGCAGTGGCAGCTCTAGTCTATGCGATTTTAGGAGCAGCCGATGTGGCATTAACCGAAGCATTGGTCGGAACCATGTTGGCGATTACGCTTTATGTCGTAGCAGTCCGTTCGTCTCTGGTAATGCGGATTGGTATACTCAAAAGTGCATTGAGCGAGACAGATAATAATCAACCCCTAGCCTACTTAATTGCTGACTTAAAAACAATTGCCAGTCGATACTATTTGCGGCTTGAACTGATTTCCTACCCTGATCCAGAATCCTTAAGTCAAGCATTGATAGAAAAAGAAGTTCATGCAACCTGTATCGGTCAACGACAACTGAACCAGCAAATTTCTCCAGCATCCGAATCTGTACAAAAACCCTATCACACAGCCACTCGCATTCGTCGGCTTTACAGCATTCTGCAAACAGAACTGGTATCCTCCGCAACCAGTCTTGCTTACGTTACTGTACAGGACTCAGGGGAGAAGCATTAGATGAAATGGCTTTATATTGCGGCAGGCATTGCTCTATTCGTCAAATTTCTCATCATGCCCAATCCAACCGCAGGGGGTTTTGATTTATCGATCGTTGAAGCGGTTGTGCAGGATAGTGGAGTGCCAAATGCTGTGTCAGGCATCATTTTTAGAAATCGGCTATACGACACAATTTTTGAGGTTATCGTGTTTACGATCGCCATCATGGGTGCTCACTTTCTATTAGCAAATGAACGCCCGTTTTGTAGCATCTATCAATTTCGTGATCAACCTTCAATTGTGCTGGCACAACTTGGAGCAACAATTGCTGCAATCGTGGGGGTGGAACTGGCAATTCGAGGGCATCTGAGCCCGGGAGGAGGCTTTGCAGCAGGCGTTGCAGGCGGAACTGCAATCGGATTGGTGTCAATCACCTCCTCTTCGCAGTGGATGGAGTCAATTTATCAACGCTGGCACTCTGCAACCTGGGAAAAAATTTCCGTGCTGATGTTTATTGTACTGGCAGTGTTCACCCTGATAGGCATTGAGTTGCCTCATGGAGAGCTGGGCGCACTGCTTAGTGGTGGAGTAGTTCCTCTACTCAACATTCTGGTTGCAATTAAGGTTGCGTTAGGGTCATGGGCAGTTATTCTAGTATTTATTCGTTATCGGGGATTACTTTGATCATCTCCTTCAGACGTAGAAGTGCCCTCCTTCAGTACCGCATACTCGGCGCAACAAAGAGATCGACCACTTCACCGATTCCTAACCCCAATCCTGCTACGATCACTAACCATAAAAATAGGTCCAGTTGCTTTAATCCAGCAGCTCGCATTTCTAGAAGTGCATAAAGCAATGTGATCAGTGGCAAGAGGATAAGGCTCAGCAATATCGGTTCTACAAGTGTTAATGCTACGATCAGACTAAAAAGCAGGCTGGCACTGATAAGAACGAATACCTGCTGCTTGGTTAGCCAGGTTAAGCACTCTAGAACAGGATTGCTTCTCCAGGCGATCGTGAGGGTTGTTCCTACCACAAATGTACTGACTAGCCAAAAGATATGGTGAGCTGCTAAGTACCATCCCATAAGTGCATAGGCTGAACCAAGCAAACTTAAAGCTAGCCAGAGCTTTTGGGAAGAAATCTGGTTGTTCATAGAGATAATGCCTGCGGATGCAGCATATTGAAATATTAAAGGTAATGGATTGCCTCAACTATAGCGAAAATTAGGTCTGTAGAACGGGTTGTGCGTCAGATTGAGAACGCAGTACGGTCAGAAATACTTGAGCCGCTAAAACCAGGGTCATGGGTCGATGCCATCCCTGCCAAGAACACACCTCATAATCCCCTAATCCCAACTGACTCTTCGCCAGTTTGAAACATTCCTCGATGCCTCCTTCCGGATCATGTTTGAGCCATTCCTGTACCGTAGCTCGGTGTCGTCCCAAAATGATGCCGCTTGTTGCATGGTTTTACCCGGCTTGCTTTTGAGCAGATACAGCAAGTGAATCCGTTCTTGGCCAGTTGCTGTTTTCTGCGATCTTAGCAACTGCTTGATCTCATCTTCACTCTCTTGAATCTCCAGTTTGTAAACTCCTACCATCCGTTATGACTGAACTCTCTATTCGTCTTATAGCATCTGTCGTTCAATTTTCAAGAATTGGTATAAAGCGTGTCGAGGGTTTCGGTGGACGTTTGGCGACAGGCAGGACATTGGAAGCGTTGAACACCCTTACGAGTTCGACCGTGTTTATAAACTCTGGTATGGTCATAGAAGGGACAGCGCATAGCAAACACACCACCACAACATCGCTTTTATTCTACCTGCCCACACTTTTCCGACGCACAACCGATTATTCAGCGGAACCCTGAAGTCGCAAAAGTATATAGGTCTCAAGCAGAAATTAATTTCTAGTTAATGTTCCATTATTGGAAGCCTCATAGAGTGATCGCCGGTACTGAGGGTAGGGCAATTGGAACCATAAGTTGAGCGGTGTTGCTGAATCGGAGTATGATACGCCCCCCTAGCCCCCCAACTTTGGGGGAACCAGAATTCAAAGTCCCCCAGCATTGGGGGATTTAGGGGGCAATGCAGAAGCTAAATTTGCACCGTTCATATCCTGATTCAGCAACGCCAGTTGAGCAGTTCTATTTAGAAGCATAAAGTGAGCAAGTTGCTCAACTTATGGGTGCAGTCACATATGAGGCCGCAACAAAATCGTTCTCGCCTAGTTGCGGGTTACGCAAATACTCAATTCTTCAAATTTGGCTATTTGAAAGCATTTTAGCCATCACTTTAAATCCATGGACTAGATTTGGACTAGATTCTAACCCCTATTTTTGCCTGCTTTTCTACCCCCTGCTTTACCTGCTCGAATAGTCATCTCCAGTCTACCGCTAGTGTATCGCAAGTTATTCAACATCCAGCCGCTTAGATACCCAGAACAAAAATGAAGCAGCTTCGCCTCCGTATCGTTTACATGGTCCGTGGTTAATCGGATCTAATGTAAGCAATTTCAATGAGCGCCCAATGAAAACCTAATGAACGATCGCAGCTACCCAATATTGAACTTTAAAGCTAAATGCGATCGATCAAAAAATTGCGAAAGCCACAATTGGCAAATGAACGAAAAGTTAGACTCAGAGAAACTCAGAACAATTAAACTTAGAAAAATGTTATGCAATGCAATTGATCATACGATCGGAAAAGTTTTGGCTGATGTATTGCTATCGCATACTGATGCAGCACTGGAATTGTTGATGCAATTGTTAACGTCATTCGGAATCAAGCAACTCTATACCGATGGCTGGAGCGGTTATGCCCGGTTACCCAGCCATTACACCCAAAGAATTGAACGGAAACACCTGACGTTACGAACGCGAATCCAAGGTTTGCCCGCAAAACGATTTGTTTTTCAAAGCCCGAGCAGATGCGTGGCATCGTCATCGGACTATTTGTGAACCGCCATAAATTTAGTCTTCCCATCTAAACCCCTTCCGCGGGGCTAGAACATTACCCTGCTGCAACAATGTCTCTTAATGAGTCTACTGTGTTTCTAAACTAGTCTCAAAATGAGAAAATTTTTATTATTTATAGACTTAAAACAATAAAGGTGAGTCTCAAGCAAGACTAAAATTGAACTCCTTCAATCTCCCTTTGAGACTGAAGAAACAATAAGGTAGCGTTTCAGAACTATGGATCAGTCAAACGGCTCATCCAAATTCGTATCGATTGATAAACAGCCCAATCACAATGTTCTAGACCCGTAGAAGCGAGGGAGAATAGAGCTATGTCTACCTCCAAACGTCCCGATGGTTTTAGAAACTGTTCTTTGTCCTGCTTGTCACGGTTCTAAGGGGGTTAAACATGGCAAATCATCTGAGGGCAAACAACGCTACAAGTGCCGCAATCCTTACTGCCCCCGCAGCACCTTTATCCGGCACTATTCTTACCGGGGCTATTGGCCGGAGGTCAAACAACAAATTGCGGATATGGCAGTCAATGGCAGTGGCATTCGGGACACGGTTCGTGTGTTGGGAATTAGCCCCACAACGGTCATTGAAGAGTTAAAAAAGTCTCGCCACCTGAAGCGAGTGAACCAACCCCTGCCGGAATAGTTGCCCGAACCTGAGGCGGTCGAAGTGCTCCTCCAGCGCGTGGATGAGGCAGAAATGGATGTTCCCATGCTGGATTGTATAAGACAAAAGGTAATGCCAAACTGCTCGAGGCAGGAAGGCTAAAGGGCAATCGCATTCCAAGCGCACAGCAAGAACAACAAACGTCGGATGCTAACGCGAACGAGACAGCAATTAGTTGAAGACCGAGCAGCCGTCAAAAATAAGATCAGAATGAAATTTCGTCAGTGGGAATTGATTGAGTCTGATAAAAATCGAACCATAAGCCACAAGTTGGTTCAAGAACTGCCTAACTGTGTTACGGCAACTGAACCCAAAATCGTAATTGAATCTTATTGAAATATTTGGAAGAAACTTGATGAGGAAATCAGCAAGCTAACCCAAGCAATCAAGGAACAGGCAAAGACAGACCCCAACGAGGCAACTTACCCGTTCAGCCTCTGGGGTAGGTCCCCTCTCTGCTCGCTGCCAGGATGGGCAGACACACCGATGCATTCATTGAGCAATGGGTCATCAACACAGAAGGAAAAATCATATACAAGCAGTTCGACACCGATGACTGAGATGGATACGAACGCGTCTTGCCACCCGACATTAGACACTACATTGGCAAAGACAAAATCCAACGATTAGAGCGGACGAATGGCACAATTCGACAACAAACCGGAAGATGGCATTGACGACAGAACCAATTTGGCAAGGTGCGGGAACAAACCAAAGTGAGACTCGATTGGTGACCAGTTACGTCAATTGGATCTGGCAACACAGTCGCTTCAAATCCACTGCTGCGCAGCAAGCAGGATTAACGACACGGTTGTGGGATTAGTACGATATTGCCGCCTATCCCATATTAATTTAACGCACTACCAAGCAGTTTTTGCGATGCAACCGCAGGGTGAACTTTTTCGAGATTTTGTGGTTATGTCAAAAAAATGCGAGTTGTGGAATGCCCGTAATTCTACGTAAAACGGCGTTTCTTCAAGAAATCTTTACGTTGCTTCCGAGTATCCTCACTTAGGTTTCTCTATTCGTTCTTTGATAATTCCACAAATCTACGGATCTCCCTTAGGAGTTGGGGAATGTAATTTAATATATATTCCCAGTGAAGCTACTCATCAGCTGCTGCAATCTACCCCTTCTCAGTGTTGTTACAGTTTCTAAAACACATCATTTCGCTCGCAAATCTGGGATATCTACCTATTTCTTAACGTTTGTGCAAGCAGTCAACTTTTTCATTGGTTTGAATCAGCTTTGAGAGAGCTGAACTGATAATCCCTAATGTCACAATCCATCTAAAAATAGAGTGTTTGACCATGAATGAGTTCAACGCTTTGACTTTACGGCTCTGCCAAACTATGTCTGAGGAGTATGTAGCGGTTCACGCTGAAAAAAATCCAGTTGTGCGAATTTCGGGTGCTGCCAATGTTACTCAAATCACCTGTATCTTGCAGCAGTACTCAATTCTTCCCAAAGCATTGGTGGTACTTCTTGAAGCAATGCGTAATCAAGCGTCGATCGCTGGCTGGGATGTTGCTATGAAGGAACTGGACGATAATCTTGCTGAGGAGCTCGGCAGCAAAACGCAGGGAATTCCTCATGCTGATTTGCTAGCGGAGGGGTTAGAGACGGCTTTGAAGGTGCCTATTAAAGCAGTTGTCCCTTCAACGGCAACCGCAGCCCTACTTGAACGGTTGGAGGCGATGACCCATCAACCCATTGCTTACTTGTCTGGTGCTGCTTTCGCAGTGGAAGCAACTGCAGTGCCAGAGTTGCAAATCATTGTCCGAATGCTGAATTTATTGCTGGAAGGAGCAATGCCAGAACAGCTACGGTATTTCTTTGAGATGCATCTCAATGAGTGGGAACCAGAACACGAAGCAAATTTGCGAAAGGCGATCGCACATCATCTCAAACCTGAGCATTTTAAGGCGTTTGAAATTGGCTTTCGTGCGATGTTGACGGCAATGGATGCGTGGTGGTCGGGCTTGGCAGCAGAGGCGTTGACTCAGCAAATCGTAGAGCCAGTGTATCGTTATCGTTAAAGACAATTAGATCAGGTTTTCACTCGCCTTCTGTATCGAAACCTCATTCCAAATTGGCACAAGCAGATCGACACGAACAGCTTCTTCATTTGGTAAAACATCAGGAGTCTTTGATGAATCATCTCGCTCAGTCCTCAAAGCATTTGCTCGATGATTCTGGTAGCTCATCGGAGTATTTTCACAGGTTTGGGCTGCCAGGGCGCGCTTATTACAAAACAGATGTGTTCGAGCAGGAGATGCGATCGTGGAACCATACCTGGCAAATGGTCGGTCGAGAATCGCAGGTTCAAAATTTTGGGGATTATTTCACCTGTACAGTCGGAGACCAATCGCTGTTTGTCATTCGCACTGAAAATGGGAGCCTGCGGGCTTTTCACAATGTTTGCCCTCATCGGGGAGCGCAGTTGCTGGTCGATCAGGGTAATTGCCACCAAGTCCGATGTCATTATCACGCATGGCGATTTAGTCTAGAAGGAAACCTGCTGGGATTGCCTCAATCGCAGTGCTTTCCAGGGATTGATCGATCGGCGGTGCAGTTGCGCTCAGCGCAGGTTGATACGTGGGGAGGCTTTGTTTTTGTGAATCTGACCCCCACAGGTGAATCTTTGCAGACTTACCTGGCAGGCTTTCCGGCATACCTGGAGCAGTATGACCATGACTGGAAAGAACTGGAGCGGGTAGATTCCTGGTTTTATGAGGAACCTGTGAACTGGAAATTTCTGGTGGAAAATTACCTGGAGTCATACCATCTCTCGACGGTTCACGGCAAGAGTTTACAGTGCTTTGATCCGCGCAATATTCAGGCGACAATTACCGGGCGGCACTATCAAATTTGTGTAGGGTATGCAGCTCAGGATTCTATTAAGCAACACCAGGTATTTGCCGGAGAACCACAGCACAAGTCTTATCAAGGGTTTATCTTTCCAAACTGGATGGTGAACACTGCCAGAGATAATGTGTCGGTTTTTCGACTGCTACCTCTGAGCGCAACTCAGACACGATTTGAAGTGTTAATTTATCAAACACGATCGCAGCAAACCGCTTTTCCCTATAACCGCGACAGTTTTCGGGCAGAGTTCGATCGGGTGCTGCAAGAAGACTTTGGCGCAGTGCGGCTATTGCAGTCCAGCGTTCGATCGCAGGCTTATGGCGTTCTACAATTTGCGGCGGGTTTAGAAGATGGAATTCCCCACTTCCAGAGAACCTGGTTAGCAGCATTCAATGATTCCAGCCTTAATTAATGCCATCCAATCTGCTTGAATCTCGAACCTAAAAAGGGAAAAGCGGCAAGGTTTTTCTTGTAAAAGCAGAACCCTTTTCCTCTCTCAACATCACAAATTATCAAATTCATCTTATGAAGGATTTGCCGATGCGAGCAATCGAAACTGGAAACGGAATTCGACAAGTCCTCACTGAGAGTATCACTGCCAAGCAAATTCCATTTGATACGATTCCCTTAATTGATTTTGCATTGATGAGCAGTGATCGCGTTGCCGATCGGCAGCAGGTTGCCAATCAAATTTGTCAAGCCTGCCTAGAGGTTGGCTTTTTCTACATTAAAAATCACGGCGTTCCTCAGTCTGTTATTAATCACGCCTTTGCTCAATCCAAACGTTTCTTTTCGCTACCTTTGGCGGAAAAAATGGAAATTCACATCTCCAACTCTTCTAACCATCGTGGCTATGTACCCTTTTTGGAAGAGCGTGTCGATGTAACCGCTGAACCTGATTTGAAAGAAGCACTGGATTTTTCCCTGAATCTGCCTGCGGACGATCCAGATGTGCTGGCAGGAAAGTGGCTATATGGTCCGAACGTTTACCCTGCTCAGCTGTGCGGCTTTCAGGAAGCGATCGAACGTTACTATAGTGAACTTCGGCAATTGGGGACGAGAATATTTCGCGCTTTTGCCTTGGCACTCGATCTGCCTGAGACTTTCTTCAATGACAAAACGACGAAACCCTTAGCCCAACTTCGCCTGTCTCACTATCCTCCCTGCACGGGGGTAATTCACGAGCGTCAGATCAGCCTCGGTGCCCATACCGACTATGAGTGCTTCACAATTCTGGCACAGGAGGACGTTGAGGGCTTGCAGGTTTTAAACAGTGCAGGGGAGTGGATTGCAGCACCTCCCATTCCCGGCACTTTCGTCATTAATATTGGTGACCAGATGGCACGCTGGACCAATAATCGATTTCAGTCAAACATCCATCGGGCACTGAATCGCTCTAACCGCGATCGCTATGTGACAACACTCTTCTTTGCCCCTAACTATGACACGGTGATTGAGGTGTTTCCCTCCTGCACCAGTCCTGAGAATCCGGCTCGGTATGCGCCCATTACCGCAGGAGACTTTATTAGCAGCATTTATCACAAAACCTTCAGCTACCTGCAATAAAATTTGCGGCGTTGCTGAATCGGGATATGAACGGTGTAAATTTAGCTTCTGCATCGCCCCCTAAATCCCCCAATGCTGGGGGACTTTGAATTCTGGTTCCCCTCAAAGTTGGGGGGCTAGGGGGGCGTATCATACGCTTATTCAGCAACGCCAAATTTGCTTCTGTGGGCTTGCCTTGGCAGGATCGATGACAACCTACGCTAGCGGCGAGGGTTCTATTGGCGCATGCCCTTAGACCTCTGTTCACCAGGCAAAAAGCAGGACTGTCTTGACCCATCCCGGCTCTCAGGTGCGATCGCTTTATTCAAACTGGGAACACTAAGAGACATTGAAAGAGTTCTTACGCTCGTCCTGTAAGCGCAGGTCGTTAATTAGAAGAATTTTGCTTGCTCAACGGTGACAGGAAGACGTACCATATTTGACCTGCAAAACTCCGTTAATTCGTGAACTGCAAAGCAGACGATAGGGTAAAACCCTTTTTACGTCACGAATGTTCTGGAGCAGAATTGTGGGAAAGCAGTTAAAAGCAAAAATTGGCTCTCGTCAGGGAATTCCTTTACAGGTGATACTGGTAGTTCCCTTTGTGCTACAGATTTTTGCTGCCGTTGGCTTAACTGGTTACCTTTCGATTCGCAATGGACAACGAGCTGTAAATGACTTAGCTGTGCAGTTGCAGCGGAGCGTTAGCAATCGCATTAATCAGCACCTGGATGATTTTATTTTCACTGGGCGGCAAATTGCACAGCTTAATGCAAAAGCAATTGAACTTAAGGCACTGAATCCCGAAGACTTAGATCTGCTAGGGCGGTATTTTTGGCAGCAAATGCAGGTCTACAACCTGGGATACATCAACCTGGTTTCCGAATCGGGCAATTTTATTGGCGTGGGTCGATTTGAACGCAACAGCCCAGTGACGATCGATATCCTGTCGCCTCAGCGGTTTGGTAATAACGACGTTTATATCTACCAGGTAAACAGCCAGGGTGAACCTGCAACGCTGGATTTAGTGAACAAAACGTTCGACTTTAAGCAGGAACCCTGGTATCAGCAAACGGTGGAGCAGAAAAAACCGATCTGGAATTTATTTCAGTGGATCGACCCGCCTTACCATCTGTCGCTGGCAGCAACCTACCCCATCTATGATGCAAATGATCGTTTGAAGTATATTTCCTGGACGGAATTACGAACCTGGGAAATCAGTAGTTTCCTGCGTCAGCTTTCCGTAAGTACTTCTGGGCGAACCTTTATTCTGGAACGGAACGGTTTGCTAGTGGGTAGCTCAGCCGACGAGGAACCTTATCGACTTGTGAACAACAAGCCACAGCGTTTACGAGGTACGGAGAGCCGCGATCCGCTGATTCAAGCATCGGTGCAGTATATGCAGCAGCAGTTTCAAGATTTGAGCCAAATTAAGTCGCAGCAGCAGCTTGAGTTTTGGCAGAATGGGCAACGTCAATTTCTGCAAGTGACACCGTGGGGCGATGCTTGGGGGCTAGATTGGCTGGTCGTGGTTGCCGTGCCTGAAGCCGATTTTATGGGACAAATCCAAGACAACACGCGCATCACCATCTGGCTCTGTCTGATCGCACTGGGAACCGCTACGCTTTTAGGAATCTACACCTCCCGCTGGATTGCTCAACCGATCGCACGATTAAATGTTGCATCAAGGGCGATCGCAGCTGGAGAACTTGACCTGGTTGTGCAACCTGACCATGTTCGAGAGTTTGAGGAACTTGCCCATTCCTTTAATCAAATGGCTCAACAACTGCGTGATTCTTTCCGGGCACTAGAGTCGGCAAACCACGAACTTGAACAAACCAATGCAGATTTAGAAAATCGAGTTCACCAGCGTACCCTGGAACTTTCGGAGGCATTGCGCGATTTGCAGCAGACTCAGGCACAATTGATACAAACTGAGAAGATGTCTAGCTTAGGGCAGATGGTAGCGGGCGTAGCTCATGAAATTAACAATCCTGTTAACTTTATTCATGGCAATCTGAATCACGCGAAGAGCTATGTAGAAGAATTGCTCACAACCTTGAGCCTTTATCAAAAGCACTACGCTCATCCCGCCACTGAAATTCAGCAGTATGCCGAAGAAATTGACTTAGCCTTTTTGATGCAAGATGCACCTCAAATGCTGGAATCAATGCAAGAAGGCACTCGTCGGATTCGAGAAATTGTAACCACTCTGCGTAACTTCTCCCGCCTTGACGAAGCCGAGACAAAACAGGTTGACCTCAATCAAGGCATTGATAGTACTCTGCTAATTCTGAAATACCGCTTCAAAGCGAAGCATGAAATCCCTGAAATTCGGCTGGTGAAGCATTATGTAGACTTGCCTCTTATCGAGTGTTATGCAGGACAGATTAATCAAGTATTTATGAACATTTTGACGAACGCGCTTGATGCGATCGATCAGCGCAATAGTCAGATGACACTTCAGGAAGTGCAGCAGAACCCAGGACAAATCACCATATCAACTGAATTAGATAAAACTCAACAGGTAATTGTCCGAATTTCAGATAATGGAATGGGTATTCCAGAATCAATCAAAGGCAAACTCTTTGATCCGTTCTTTACAACCAAACCTGTCGGAAAAGGAACAGGCTTAGGATTATCAATTTGCTATCAAATTGTGGTCGGACAACACGGTGGCAAACTCGATTACATTTCTACTCCCGGTGTAGGAACAGAGTTTATCATCGCCATTCCGCTTGTTGCTGTCGTTCAGTAAAAAAAATGGCGTTGTTGAATAGTGGTTCTATCGTTTGAGTGTTGCAACCGCTGTTTTCTATTGTCAGCCCAATGAAGATGTGAAGCAGAGCTGATACGAAATCCGGCTAAGCAGTAACACTATAAAATAGGAGCATGGCACGTACACTGACACTGGAAAAACATCTCAGTAGTGAGGAACTCAAAACTCGCTATCAAACCAGCACTGACCCAATTGAATCACGGCGTTGGCAC
>NZ_JAMPLI010000065.1:0-21999 GCF_039962475.1 Leptolyngbya sp. GB1-A1
TTCAAGCCAGTTAAAGCGCGCAGCAAGCGGTCTTGTGTCAGCACCCGTTCAATATCCAGCATTTGCTTATCCCATTTCTGCCTTCTATTCTTGCTTATTTCCCGACAAGTCTAGTAATTAGACTGGAAGAGTGTATCTACTGGGCTATACCGATCGTCTCTAGGGTGAAAGTGGCAGCAACTTCATCAGATATATCCTGGGCATTCCCCTTTTCTAGGACTTTGAGACTGAATCGTTTGCCCTACTTGAGGGGCCACCACGATACTTTATCTCTGGTTGCGCTGTAGGTTTCCTTTAAACCTTCTGCATCAATCACGCGCAAAATATCATTTGAGGTATCGCTATCTTTTGTGGGTTCAACCAGTCCGACTTTGTGCATTCCTTTAATCACTTGCTCGACGGTGCGATGATTTAACTGACAAGCACGGGCAATAATGTCGATCGGTAAATCAAAGGTATAAATGCCTTCTCCGTTTGGTTGATTGCCCAGCGATCGTTCCTGATACACGAGTGCTCGCAGCAGTGATGCTACAGCTTGAGGTGGGTAGGTGCTGCAATTGAGCAGGTGATATTGAAACTTTTCGCGCAGCTCGAACAGCTTATCGTAGCGACTGCGGAAGGTTTCATTTGTTTCGTAAATCTGTTGTAAAACGGTGAGCGGAATTTTGATCACGCTTGTCGTTTTGTATGCTTCAACTTGGCTGGGAAACGCATAGCCTGCACTGCCATAACCAACAGGTAAACTGCGCATCCCAAAACAGCCGCCCGGATAGCTGAGGGCAATAATGCGATCGAGTGGGGCACTACGAATAATCACAGGTCCGCCTTCCAGAATCAGGTACAGCACCTCAATGTAGGAATCGGGACGGAACGCGGTGTAAACCAATCGATTGGAATAGATCTTTTCGGCAACCAGAGTCTCGACCGGAAGGTGTGCTGCCAGCCATTTCTTATCCAGATTCTTGAACAGGTAATTCTGTTGAACCAGGATGTCTAGCAGGTTGCGTTCGGTGCGCTTGCCCATCGCCCAAAGTGCCAGTCTGAAGGTCAGATTTGCCGCTCAACTATCTACCCATCATCGCATCTTCAGGGGGCGGCTTCAAGGGACTCTGCTCTTGACATAAATTCTGGCTGAATTACAATTCAATTGAAATTCAATTTTGTTTCATCCAAGCAGCTCAGAAACATTAGCCAGCAAGATTAGAAGGATTGGAGAGCCTGCATGACTCATTTGATTGATCCTCAACTGCTTGATTACACCGAGCGTGAAACGGCTTCACAGGGGCTCAGCGACCGGACGATACGCACTACAATCCCAGCAAAATCGTTCGCCTCAGCTTCTATGAGGATCGGCATTGTGGGTGGTGGGCTGAGTGGCGTTATGGTTGCTGTTCATCTACTGAAACAAGCAACTAACCCTCTAGAGATTTTTTTGATTGATCAAAATTCGATCGGTGAAGGAGTCGCGTACGGAACCAATCAAGATTGCCATCTGCTTAATGTTCCTGCCGGTAAGATGAGCCTCTTTGCGGATCAGCCAAATCATTTCCTGCACTGGCTGCAGCACAATTTCCCGTCCGAGGCTGATATTGCTGCTTTCGTTCCCCGCCGAATTTACAGGGAATATATTCAGTCGGTGCTACAGGATGCAGTCAGGTATTCCTCGATCACTCATTTACGATGTTATAGAGATATCGTCACCGCAATTCATCCCCAGCAATCTCAGCTAGAACTTGTTTTACAAACCGGAATCTCTCTCGTTGTCGATCGCGCTGTTCTTGCTTTTGGCAATCTACCACCTCGTAACCCAGCGATATCAGATTCTCGTTTTTATGAGAGCGATCGATATGTGAGATCAGCCTGGAATGAAGATTGGCTCAGCCGTTTATCCTCCTCAGACTCCGTTCTCCTGATTGGATCAGGGTTGACGGCGATCGATCAGGTAATGACCCTGAAGCAGCGCGGACACGGCGGAGCAATTCATCTGGTTTCCCGTCGGGGTTTGATTCCCCAATCACATCAATTGGTTCCAGCTTACGACGTTTCTTTGCCTGAAGGCAGAACAGTGCGATCGCTCTGGCGATGGGTGCGGCAGGAAGTCGACCGGGCAAGACTTCAGGGGTATGACTGGCGATCGGTCATGGATGCACTGCGTCCCCAAACAGAATTGCTCTGGCAGCGTTTGCCCCTGGAAGAACAGCGTCGCTTTTTGCGGCATCTGCGCCCCTATTGGGAGGTGCATCGACATCGAGTTGCGCCCACGATCGCCCAGGAATTGAATCAATTGCTGCATACTAGACAACTTCAGATCCATGCCGGACGCATTCAGGCTTTCCACGAAACGCGATCAGAGGTGACCACAGTCATTCGCAAACGCGGAAGTCAGGATTTGATCGAGGTGCGAGCGCATCTGGTGTTGAACTGTACTGGTTCTGAATGTGACTATTGCCAAGTTAAGAATCCTCTGATTGAACAGCTTCTGGCTACAGGACTTGTTTGTTCTGATCCGCTTCATCTGGGCTTAGCAGTTGCAGAAAATGGGGCATTGATCGATGGCGAGGGCAGGATCTCTCAACAAATTTTTACGATTGGTTCTCCCCGAAAGGGCAATTTTTGGGAAACCACTGCTGTTCCAGAAATTCGCATCCAAGGGCAGCGAGTTGCCCAGACGCTCCTCAAATCCTTTACCAATAACAAATCTAAGTTCAGCGGCAACGAAGCAGTTTCTTCCGATGAAGCAATTGATTACCGAAAGAAAGTGATAGCCTGCGACCACTAACTTGCGATCTCTAATTCAAGCCAGATCGAATTGAAAAACGCTTGCAATTGCGATCGCACTATGGCATAGTGCTGTTTATGCAAATATCGGTAACCCTACCAAATTACCGTAGATTCGTTTCTGGCTCTTCCTTAGTTCAGGATTGCTTTAAGGTCAATACAAAGCAAGTTTCTTGGAAGAAAAAGGTTGATTCAGCATCAAGAACACTTCCCTAAAGGACTTGATTTACAGCCTTAAATTGATTGGTTTTGAACAGATTGATTTGTACAGCTCGATCGCAATAGCGCACATTAGTTGGACTTCAAGCAACGTTTAAGGCTTCTTACTCAGACTTAACTTCTTCTGGAAATTCTCATGTGGCGATGGTTTGATTCTCTTACGGTAAAGCTTTTCTCTGGCGCATCCCGCTGCTATCAAGCAATGACACCCTCCAGGATGCGCCTTTCCCCTACCCGACGCTTCTTCTTGCTCATGGTAGTAAGTTTGGGCTTAAGTCTGGCGGTCGCTGCCTGCACGGCTCCCAGTGCAACCAATCGCCCTACAAATGCGCCTGCGGCTCCTGCGGCCACCAACTCGGTCGTGAGAATCGGTTATCAGAAGTCGGCAACGGCTCTGAATCTCCTTAAAAGTAGGGGTGATTTGGAGAAACGCCTGCAATCAGAAGAAACAACCGTCGAGTGGAACGAGTTTGCTGCGGGACCGCAAATGCTGGAAGCGTTGAACGTGGGCAGTATCGACTTTGCCTACACGGGAGAAACGCCACCTGTTTTTGCTCAGGCAGCAGGCGCACCGCTGGCTTACGTTGCCTATGAGCCATTGGGTGGAGCCGCAGAAGCAATTTTGGTTCGCAAAGATTCACCAATTCAAAGCGTGGCTGATTTAAAGGGCAAGAGAGTCGCGCTCAACAAAGGCTCCAACGTCCATTATCTGCTGGTAAAAGCGTTAGAGGAAGCAGGTTTGAGCTATACCGATGTGCAAACAGTGTTTCTGCCGCCGGGTGATGCGCGTCCTGCTTTTGAGCAAGGTGGTGTGGATGCCTGGGTAATTTGGGATCCGTTTTTTGCCGCGACCGAAAAGGCACTTGGTGCAAGAGTCCTTCGTGACGGCAAAGGCATTGTGGCAAACCATGGTTTCTTCCTGTCCACCCAGAAGTTTACAAGCGAACAGCCTGCTTTGGTAAAAGCTGTTGTGGATGAACTGACGAAGGTAAGCGATTGGGCAAAAGGGAATGCTAATGAAGTAGCGCAGTTTCTTTCAGCGGAACTAAAGATCGATAAAGCGTCATTGGATCTGGCAGAAACGCGACGAGGATACGGTGTTAAACCGATCGATTCCCAAGTGGTGAATGGTCAGCAGCAAATTGCAGATACATTCTACAAGCTGAAGCTAATTCCCAAATCAATCAACATTAATGATGCTGTGTGGAAAGGTTAAGAACTTGTTTGAGAAGTGAAAATTCTGCATTGCCCCCTAAATTCCACTAGGAAACTTCGAACCGATCAGCAAGTGCAGTTTCCCAGAATTAGATAGCTAGAAAGGCAGTTTGGATCAGCACACCACCTTCTCAAATAAATTCTGAATGACTTGACTCACTCAGGCTAACTCAATTGCTGCAACATTTGATCGTCAAACGAATTTGAGGCATTTTCGATGAATGTACTTTGGTTTATTCCCACTCACGGAGATGGTCGTTATTTAGGCACCTCGGTCGGCGGCAGAGCGATTACGCCCGAATACCTGCGCCAATTAGCAGGCGCGATCGACTCACTGGGCTACTTCGGGGCACTGCTTCCCACGGGCAAATCCTGTGAAGATGCCTGGATTACAGCTGCGTCTTTAGTTCCGGTGACGAAGCGAATGAAGTTTCTGGTGGCGATTCGTCCCGGTTTGACTTCTCCTGGCGTTGCGGCTCGGATGGCAGCTACATTCGATCGCCTGTCTCAAGGTCGCTTACTGATTAACGTCGTGACAGGTGGCGACTCCGCAGAAATGGCAGCAGACGGTGTGCATCTCGGCCACAGCGAACGCTATGAGCTAACGGATGAGTTTCTATCGGTTTGGCGCGAAGTGATGCAGGGTGAAACCGTTAACTTCCAAGGTCAACACCTGGATGTGCGAAACGGCAGACTGCTATTTCCCCCAGTGCAAACACCCTATCCACCGCTGTATTTTGGGGGATCTTCTGCGATCGCCAAACAGGTTGCCGCAAAGCACGTCGATCTCTATCTCACTTGGGGCGAACCGCCTGCACAGGTTGCAGAAAAAATCAGCGAGGTGAAGCGATTGGCAGCCGAGCAGGGACGCACCCTCCGATTTGGAATTCGGCTACACGTTATTGTCCGTGAAACGACAGCGCAAGCCTGGGATGCAGCCAATGATTTGATTAAATATCTAGACGATCAGACGATCGCAGCAGCACAAGCAGCCCTGGGTAAAGCCGAGTCAGAAGGACAGCGTCGGATGTTACAGCTTCACAACGGTAAGCGTGACAGCCTGGAGGTCAGCCCTAATCTATGGGCAGGCGTTGGTCTAGTACGGGGTGGTGCAGGAACTGCTCTGGTCGGTGATTCGGATACGATCGCGGCAAGAATGCAGGAGTATGCCGATCTTGGCATTGACACCTTTGTACTGTCCGGCTATCCCCATCTGGAAGAGGCATATCGCTTTGCCGAACTTGTTTTTCCGAAACTGCCGCTGGAGAATGTGCCGCTGTTGGCTCCCAGTCGTTATATGAGCCCGATCGGGGAAATTATGGCCAACGACAAGCTCCCCGTCAGTCCCAGCTAGAGAAGTATCTTGTGTTTTGCATTCCCCTCTAAATTCCCCATTTGTTGATTGCTGCTTTGAAAGCGCAAGGGGAGACTTTGAAAATTTCAGGAGTTGTTTGTCATGTCGAAGGTTGTTTTAATTGGTGGAAGTCCGGCGCATCCCTCCCGAACCTACGCAGTTCTAGAGTACGCTCAGAAGATTCTTGACCGTGAACAGATTGATCACCAGATTGTCTCCGTTCGAGACATCAATGCGGAGGCTCTGCTGTTTGCTAAATTTGATCACCCGGATATCAAGCAGGTTGTTGCTGCGATCGAATCTGCTGATGCAGTCATTATTTCTACACCCGTCTACAAAGCCGCTTATACAGGTGTCTTAAAGGCATTACTCGATTTGCTACCGCAGAATGCACTCTCTCGTAAAGTCATTCTTCCAATCGCAACAGGAGGCACGATCGCTCACCTTTTGTCGATCGACTACGCACTGAAGCCCGTTCTCTCCACACTGGGTGCAAGAAGTATTCTCGCAGGTGTGTACATTGTGGATTCGCAATTACAAAAGCAAGACAGCGGCGAATACCAGTTTATTGATAGCGAAATTGAGCAGCGTTTGCAAAATTCTGTGTATGAGCTCGTTTCAATCATTCAGCCTACTCGCTTCGCGGTTGGCGCAGGTCGTTAAATAACGATTGTGAACCTAAACTGCAAACATTCTCTTCCACGTTCCTAGCTCATTAATCCGATCGCCCCCCATGAAAACGTTCAGTCGATTCATCGATCTCAAAGCAATCCGTCGCCGCTTTACGGCTAAATATCTACCCGGATTTGCGGCTCTATTTTCCGTTGCGCTCAGTCTAGTGCTGGTCGTTAGCAGTTGCAGTAGTCAAACGGCTCAGACGGCTCCAAATGGCTCGGCTGCTGCTAAACCTGACACAATTAAAGTGGATTACGCCTACTACAATCCAGTAAGCCTGGTTCTTAAAGAAAAAGGCTGGCTGGAGGAGGAGTTAGCGAAGGATAACGTCAAAGTAGAGTGGACTCAGAGCGTCGGCAGCAACAAAGCTCTAGAATTCCTCAATAGCCGCAGTATTGATTTTGGCTCAACCGCAGGGGCAGCTGCACTGCTTGGAAAAGCGAATGGAAATCCTATCAAAGCAGTGTACGTTTACTCGAAGCCAGAGTGGACGGCTCTCGTAACGCGGGCAGATTCCCCAATCAACAAAGTTGAGGATTTAAAGGGAAAGCGTGTTGCAGCAACCAAAGGAACTGATCCTTACATCTTTTTGCTACGTGCTCTAGATGAAGTTGGGCTCTCTGAGAAAGACATTGAACTGGTTCCACTTCAACATACAGACGGTCGAGCGGCTCTGGAGCGGGGCGATGTCGATGCCTGGGCAGGACTCGATCCCCACATGGCAAAAACGGAGCTAGAGAAAGGATCTCGCCTGTTTTATCGCAATCCGAACTTCATTAGTCAAGGCGTTCTGAACGTGCGGGAGGCATTTGTTCAGGAATATCCTGCTTATGTGGAACGAGTGATCGCAGCCTACGAAAAGGCGCGGCTGTGGGCGATCGACAATCCTAGTGAATTGAGGACAATCCTGACGAAGGAAGCCAAGTTGAGCGATGCAGTGGCAGCAAAGCAGCTTGAGCGAACCGATTTATCGGACTCTACGATCGGCGATAGTCAAAGAACCGTGATTACAGCCGCCGGAGATGTACTGAAAAAGAGCGGTGTAATTCAGTCTTCGATAAACGTGGAGCAAGTTGCAACAGACTTAATCGATCCAGAATTTGTGAAAAAAGTGGTCAAGCCTTAGAACAGCTTTTCAAATTTTCCAGTGAATTTTTCCAGTGAATCTTCAACGGGTTTGCCCATGAATCGTTTTGCTGCACCGGCGTTGCGCATCTTCAATCGAGTTCCTTCTCAAAGTCAGTCGTCTTCCAGTGGATGGGTTGGACTGCTCATTCCAACAATTTTGCTTGTCCTCTGGGAGATTTTCTCTGCGGCGAGTGTCTTTCCTCCAAATCTGTTGCCTGCGCCTTCTACGATCGCCTTTACCCTTCTGGGCCTCACGTTGTCCGGAGAGCTATTCGAGCACATCACCGTAACTTTCTATCGGGTATTGCTCGGATTTTTCCTCGGAGCATTCGCCGCAACGATTCTGGGATCATTCACTGGCTATTCTCGTGTAGCTTATCGCTTGCTTGATCCACTGCTTCAGGCGTTGCGTAATATTCCCTCTCTCGCCTGGGTTCCCCTATTCATTCTCTGGTTGGGCATCTATGAATCTTCTAAGATTAC
This sequence comes from Leptolyngbya sp. GB1-A1, assembly GCF_039962475.1. Lineage (NCBI taxonomy): Bacteria > Bacillati > Cyanobacteriota > Cyanophyceae > Leptolyngbyales > Leptolyngbyaceae > Leptolyngbya > Leptolyngbya sp. GB1-A1. The sequence goes on from NZ_JAMPLI010000065.1 coordinate 7,853, forward strand.
CCTGATTGCTGTAGGCGTATTCTTCCCCGTGTATCTCAATCTGATGACTGGAATTCAGCATGTCGATCGTAAATTAGTTGAGGTCGGTAAGGTTTATCGGCTCAGCCAATTCAAGCTCATCTGGCGTGTGTTTATGCCTGCAACACTGCCTACCTATGTTGTGGGACTGCGGAGCGGATTGGGACTAGGCTGGATGTTTGTCGTCGCAGCAGAAATTATGGGAGCCAGCAGCGGACTGGGCTATTTACTAGTAGACGGACAAACGACGGGGCGACCGGACATCATTATCGCTAGCATTCTCCTGTTTGCGCTCTGCGGCAAATTAACAGATCTGCTGTTAGCGGCGATCGGCAAGCGGTTTTTAAGCTGGCAAGATTCCTATCTTTCCGCCTTGTAATCGTTAGGAAAGCCTTACATTACTGTTCAGAACGGTTCAGACAAAAAATTAGGCAAAAGGCAACTCTGAAAATGCTGCGGATCGAGAACGTCTACAAGCGATTCAAAAATGGCTTCATTGCGCTAGACAATTTGAATCTCCAGATACAGCCCGGAGAGATTGTCAGCCTGATTGGAACGAGCGGCTGCGGTAAAAGCACCTTGCTGCGTCTGATTGCAGCACTAGAGCACCCCACGGCAGGAACAGTTTCGATCGACAATGAACCCATTACTTCTCCTCATCCTGAAGTCGGCATTATCTTTCAGGAACCCCGTTTGATGCCCTGGCTCACGGTTTGGGATAATGTGCGGTTTGGTTTAGAGAAAATGGCTCCTGACCAGCAAACGCAACGGGTCGCCTCAACGCTGGCAAAAGTAGGACTGACCGAATTCGCCCACGCTCTGCCCCGTCAATTATCAGGAGGAATGGCGCAACGTGTGTCGATCGCCCGTGCCCTTGTGACTCAGCCTTCGATTCTGTTACTGGATGAGCCGTTTAGCGCCCTGGATGCTTTTACTCGCATGAAACTTCAGGATCACTTGCTGCAAATCTGGAGTGAAGATCGTCCCACGCTCATTTTCGTGACCCACGATGTTGAAGAAGCTTTGGTCATGAGCGATCGCATTATCGTGATGCGCGGCAACCCTGGACGAGTCCACCGAGAATTTAAGCTCAATTTCCCTCGTCCCCGCAGACGCACGGAGCAAGACCTCCAGGAGTGGAAAGAACGCCTGCTCATTGAGCTTGATCTTTCCCTCGAAGAGCTTCCAACCATTGAACCCCTGAACGATCGCCCCCTGATCAAGGCAAGGTTCTAATCACCCATCGACTCATCTTTCTCCTCCACCCAGCTAATCTCATGCAACTTCTTCCCAAATTCACCTCGATTGACTACCTCGCTCAAGCCAATACTCTTGCCGCTGAGTTTGCTCAAACTGCAATCGAGCGGGACAAGGCGGGTGGAACACCGCTAGCAGAACGCGATCGTCTGCGGAAAAGTGGCCTGCTGAAGCTGATCATTCCTCAGGAGTATGGGGGATTGGGAGAAGGATGGGATACAGTTCTCAAGATCACCCGCAAGTTCGCCGAAGTCGATAGTTCGATCGCCCATGTGTTTTCCTATCATCATCTGAGTGTCGTTTCCCCTCATCTCTTTGGCAGCCTTGAGCAGAGAAAACACTACTACACACTAACGACAAAGAACAATTGGGTTTGGTGCAATGGGTTTAATCCGCTCGATCGTAGAGTGATCCTAACGCCCGAAGGCAGCCACTTCCGCATCAATGGCACGAAGAGTTTTTGTTCTGGTTCTGTCGATTCTGATTTGATTCCGCTCACCATAGTGCAGGAGGACGTTGAGGGCTTTCGGATTGCGATCGTCCCCACCCAGCGAGAAGGTGTTGTGGTCAATCAGGATTGGGACAATATGGGACAGCGACAAACCGATAGCGGCAGCATCACGTTTAACAATGTATTCATCGAAGCGGATGAAATTCTTACTCCCGATCCTGCTCGCGCAGTCTTCAAAACTTTTCGCTCCTGTTTAACGCAAATCACTTTCACCAATATCTACTTAGGGATCACGCTTGGTGCTTTTGCAGCGGCAAAGGAATATACACAAACCAGTACCCGTGCCTGGCTGACCTCTGGTGTTGAAAAGGCAACTGATGATCCCTACATCCTTCAACACTACGGGGAAATGTGGATGAACCTGGAAGCAGCAATCTTACTGACCGATCGCGCGACCCAGCTTGTTCAAACCGCTTGGGAGAAACAGGAGAATCTTAGTGCAGTCGAACGGGGAGAATGTGCGATCGCGATTGCAACAGCAAAAGCCTTTGTCACTAAGTTAGGACTGGAGCTTACCAGCAAAATTTTCGATGTGATGGGAACGCGCTCGACTCATTCTCGCTATGGATTCGATCGATATTGGCGCAATCTGCGGACCTTCACCCTGCACGACCCAGTTGATTACAAAGTGAAAGCGATCGGTGACTGGGTATTGAACGATCAATTCCCGACTCCAGACTTTTATTCGTAGCTCTTAACTGACTTGAAGCCAGATACCGTGAAGCAGTTGGGGAAGGAACGACTGGTCGAACAGGTGGAGCCACTTACTGCACAGGTAATTGACGGCATTCAGGAGCGGGCAGATTGGATGTACAGAAGGCGGTTTCCAAATAAATTGATATTCGCCAATTGCTTTATCCGGCAACTTCTGGGCTAGAGACGTACACCAATCTGTAGCCGCAATCGCAATTCTTCGCTAATTACTCTTTTACTGATTGACTCACCTATTGATTGACTCACCGATCTACTATGCAACTCCTACAAAAAAGAGGATCAAGATTAAGCTGGGAACGGCTTCCCTGGCAGCAGTTTCTTCCCTGGCTTGTGCCGATCGCCCTTCTGGTCATCTGGCAAATTCTTGCTCAGGCAGGACTGATTGCCACTCGCATTTTGCCTGCACCAACACAGGTTTTAGACGCCGCAATTAAGCTCACGGTTAGCGGAGAACTGTTCAAAAACGTCCAGATTAGCACCTGGCGAGCGTTAGTTGGGTTTGCAATCGGCGGGGGCATCGGCTTATTCCTCGGCGTTCTCAACGGCGTTTCTAAACTTGCCGAAAGTTTTACCGATAGCTCAGTGCAGATGATTCGTAATATTCCGCACCTGGCAATGATTCCGTTGGTTATTCTCTGGTTTGGCATTGGCGACCCGGCACGAATATTTCTAGTCGCGATCGGCGTTCTTTTTCCTGTCTATATCAATACCTTTCACGGCATTCGATCGATCGATCCTGATTTAGTTGAAATGGGAAAAGTTTATGGACTCCGATCGTGGGAACTGTTCTGGAAAATTATCCTGCCCGGTGCGTTACCAGGAGTGCTAGTGGGAGTGCGGTATGCGTTGGGCTTAATGTGGCTGACGCTGATTGTAGCAGAGACGATCGCGGCGAATTCAGGCATCGGCTACATGGCAATGAATGCCAGAGAGTTTATGCAGACGGACATTGTGGTGCTGAGTATTTTGCTGTACGCGCTGCTGGGTAAACTGGCGGATTCGATCGTGCGCGGCTTAGAGCAATGGTGGCTGCCCTGGCATCCTAGTCAGAAGTTAGATAACGAATGAAAAGATAAGAGAATGAAGGTTGGAAAGACAAGAGATGACTAGGTTCCAGAATAGAAACAGAAAATTTTTGGATAACTAAATAATTTGATGCAATGGCATTAGGGAGGAGAGTATGAATACATTAAGGCAACCCATTGAGAATCGGTTTTCTAACGAAAAAAACGATCGATCAAGGCATAGTTATGGAACTGAAATTAGAATTCATCAGCTAGAAAAATCCTTTGGTTCGGTTTCGGTTTTACAAAAGATCAATCTATCGATACGTCCAGGGGAGTTTACTGCGATCGTTGGGCGAAGCGGCTGCGGTAAGAGCACACTTCTGCGCCTGATTGCTGGATTAGATTCTCCCACAAACGGACAGATTAACCTAGATGGGCAACCTGTAAATGGATTAAATCCTACTACAAGAATCATGTTTCAGGATGCGCGACTCTTACCGTGGCGGCGAGTCCTGGACAATGTAGCCTTAGGTTTGAGTAAACAAGGGCGGCAACGCAGCCGGTGGGCACTGGAACAGGTTGGTTTAGGTGATCGATCTCAATCATGGATCACGCAGCTTTCTGGTGGACAACGGCAGCGAGTTGCTCTTGCACGTGCCCTGGTCAGCCAGCCTCGGCTTCTATTGTTAGATGAACCCCTGGGTGCGTTAGATGCCCTGACCCGGCTTGAGATGCAGCAGTTGATCCAAACGCTCTGGCAGGAGCAGCAGTTCACTGCCATTTTAGTGACACACGATGTCGAAGAAGCTGTTTATCTTGCCGATCGCGTCATTGTTTTAAATCATGGCAGCGTTGATCTGGATCTATCGATTCCCCTTCCGCGTCTGCGCAATCCTGGAAGTGCCGCTTTTGCCGATTTGAAAACCCAAATTCTCGATCGTATTCTGGGCACGTTCCATTCCTAGATTTTGCTTATCCCAATTCTCAGCAATAACAATTTCAGCAATAGGAATAAGCGATGACTGCTGTAACTCTCCCACCTTGGAAACAGGCAACCTCGCAGTTCTCTGTTCACCGATTTAATGCCCGTAGTGTGATTGACTGCCGCTCCAATATACTCTGGAAGATTGAATCAGGATTTGTCAGAACAGTCACTTGGTCAGAGGATGGAACGCTTATTGTACTCGGTCTCTGGGGAGCAGGGAACTGCGTTGGACGATCGCTAACTCAAGTGAATCCCTATCAAATCGAGTGCTTGACTCCAGTGAAAGCGACTCCGATCGCAATTAATGAGGTTCCGGATTTAGCAGATACGCTACTAACCCATGTTAACTACCTGGAAGCCCTAATGGTCATTCGTGGTTCTAAGCGTGCTGATGTCATGCTGCTGAGGCTGCTTCAGTGGTTAGCCGATCGCTTTGGTCAAACCACGGTGGACGGTTGCTTGATTGATCTACGCCTAACGCATCAGGATTTAGCAGACCTGATTGGCATTACTCGAATTACCGTCACCCGAACTTTGAGCCTGCTCGAGCAGCAGCAATATATTCAGCGGTTGCCACTCCAAAAAATTATTTTGCAGCAGAAGGAGTTATGGCACTATGAGATTTAAGTTACCCTTTGATCTTATCTGTGTTCTTGCTGGATAACACTCAAAACACTGCTAACCTTCGCTTCATACTTTGCCGCCTAGCCCAGGATACTTCTCAGACATCCTCTTACACCATATTTTGGCTTAGCATGACTAAACCTGCTAAGTGAGCCTGCAACCCAGCAGTACTGGCACAACAATCTGCTAGCACAAGCGGTTTAATCCCTCGATCAAACAAATCCGGCGTTGCTGAATAAGCATACGATACGCCCCCCTAGCTCCCCACCTTTGGGACAACCACAATTCAAAGTCCCCCAGCACTGGGGGATTTAGGGGGCGATGCAGAAGCTAAATTTGCACCGTTCATATCCCAATTCGGCAACGCCACAAATCCATAACGCCACAAATCCATCGCAATTTGTAAGACGCACATACCAGTGTCGATTCCAACCGGCAACCTGCTGAAGCTGATGATCACAAAGGTAATCTACCAATTGTTGCCGCTGCTTAAATAGGCGAAACGGGGGAAAGGATATCTGAAAGCAGTCTTTTCCAATAGTCATCCACTGCTTTGGGGATTCACTAGTTCAACATCGGCAAAAGAAATTTGAATGTCCTCTGCCTGTCAGCCCGCGCAATGCTTCTGTGGATTGGGTTGACCCAGACACCCTGTTCCCACCCGTTGTTTGACTTAGCGGTTTCAATCGCTAGGAGTGGCAGCATTTACCAAGTCAGGCTGCTCTGGATTGGGAGGGGACGCGATCGCCTGATCCACCGTCGGACGCTGATGCTCATCTAGCCGCGCAATCTTCACCGGCTGACCGGTTTTGATCGATTGGTAAAGCGAGCGAATAATGCGAACGTCGTTTAAACCTTCTTGTCCCGATGGCTCTGGCTGTGAATCTTGGAGAATACAGTTCGAGAAATAGGTGAACTCAGCAGCAAGCTGGCTGTGGTCTGGGAAACTGCGTTCCTGAGTTTCACCGTTGATTGTGAGGTAATGCTTCAGTTCCCCGTTCCAGCTATAGGCAGGATCTAACCGCAAATCGCCTTTGGTTCCAACCACCTGATAAGTTGAAACCGAAGCTGCGCCAAAGCTGACAGTAAAGGTTGCCAGTCGTTCATTCGAGAAGCGCAAAATTGCGGTCACCATTTCTTCGACTTCGCTGAATCGCTTTTCTCCACGGTTGGCAGCAAAGGCAAACACTTCAGTGGGTTCGTCCTGGAATAAATACCGCGCTGCATTGATGCAGTAGATTCCAATGTCGTCGAGCGTGCCACCCCCTGTTTCATGCTGTAAACGAATGTTGCTTTCGTCAGTCACCTGTTGGGTGAAGACCGAGTTAAAAATGCGCGGCTCGCCGATCTGCCCGGATTGCACCACTTCGATCGCTTCTAGATTGGCGGGTTCCAGGTGTAAGCGATAGGCAATCATTAGCTTGACGTTTTTGCTTTCGCAAGTGGAAATCATTTCCTCACATTCTTCTGCGGTGACTGCCATTGGCTTTTCGCATAGCACATGAATTCCCTGCTCGGCAGCTCGCACGGTATATTCGCGGTGCAGGTGGTTCGGCAGCGCAATATAAACGGCATCTACTGCGCCGCTGGTCAGGCACTCTTCGTACTGCTCGTAGGAATAAGTATGTTGTACGTTGTACTTCTGACCCAGCTCCTGAAGCTTAGTCGGGTCGTCAGAAACAAGGGCGACTAGCTCAGAATTCTCGGATTGGGAAAAGGCGGGCATTGCAGCTTGCTGGGCAAACCAGCCAAGTCCAACAATGGCATAGCGAATTTTGTGATGATTGTTTGCAGATGGGTTTTGAGAAGAAGTCATTGAAGTTTCTCCGATTATGCCGTTTCATCAATCAGATAGGTCGAAACTGATACACCGAGCAGACCAACCTGGAGAACGCGGAATCCAGTCGAGAGAAACATTTCGCCATCATGACAGCGAAACGCAGTAGACACATCTAAATCCTGATTAATTGGATAGATGAGAAGGTGAGGCAGGTTTGCTCGTGTTGCAAAGTCACAATCTCATAGTGCTGAAGAAGCGATCGCCCGATCCTCGCTCTGTGGGCATAGATGCCTGCAATATCAACAAGTTAGAGGACGGCATACAGGCGACCACAATGGATGCGAGATGCAGTCGCAGGGCATAAGGCTGTAGCTATTTTGCGCCTTGCGGCAAGAATGCGGCGGAATCATAGTAAGTGCGAAAATGCTGCACTCGCCCATTCTTCGTTTTCAAAATGCTTACCCCTCGATAGCTGAAAGGTTCGCCCGATGACAAAGCTCCTTCTGAAATCCATTCCAGCGTGATCGTTCCGTTTCCCTCTGCCACATGGGTAAAACGGGAATGAATGCGATCGAACACCGACAGATATTTTTGCCAGAACTGCCGAATGTGCTGCTGTCCCTGAAGCGGTTCAGACATTGCCAGATTAAGAACATCCGCGTTGTCTGCAAACAAAGCAACAAGTGGTTCAACGTCTCCGGTGACTTCAATTTGCTGTAGCGATCGCATAAAGCGTTCTGCTATCTCATCCTGATTGCGCTGGTTTGATGTTGGGTCATCCGTTTGAACAGAGGAACTTAGATGATCATCTACAAGCTCTCTATCGTGAGCATCGTTCTGCTCTACTCGGTCACGGTAGCGTTGTTCATTCGATCGCATCGTACTGCTCCTGCTGAACTTATGCTGAACTTGTGCTGAACTTTAATCTTTGAGCGGTTCATGTCCCCAGTTCTTCAATGAATACCGCCAGCGAGTATGAGTGATATCTCCATCCGGTCTTTGTGCAGAATGACGATGAATATAGCTCACCACACGGCGCATCTGGTTATAGTCATCCTCGCTGTAGTCTGACCGTTTCTTGTGCAGCAGTTCTACGAGATGACGGCCTGTTTGATGTCCCGTAGATTCGTCACCTTCGTGTTCTTTCATGCCTACCGACTGCGACTCTTCGGTTTTTAACTAGTGTTCAAGTTTCTTCACAGGCATATTAACCGCTTCTCGAAATTCGCGTAGAACGGTTTCGTTTTCGGTGTCCGTGTGGTGTACCATGCTACTTCTCTTTCACTTTCCTCAGTTCTTCGGCTTTATGAATTGCTTCTTTGCCGCTTTTTTCACTTTCAACTAAATACTCAGGTTTGTCCTTCGATGCTTCAAAATGATGATTCTTGAAATCGGTAGGTTCAGTGATAATTTCTTTAATCACACCATGAGTGGTTCCACCCGAAGAATCCCATTCAACCTTGTCGCCCTTCTTAAACTGCTTCGTCATTGTTCTGCCTTAAGCTAAATTCTTGCGTTGCGGACGATCCTAAAAAGATTGCCCCCCGATAACGTCTTTCCAATGACGGATCGCAGTGCTTTAAATTCCTGCCTGGCAATCTCCAACACTGCTACGTCATAACTGCCAGGGTCAGAAGGCTAGGGTGATTTACACTTCCGGTATTTCTCTTGTTGCTCTGATTGCCTGATTTAATGGAAATCGATCACGGGTTGCAGCAGCAGCATGATTGCTCCAACAAAGACAAACGAAAGCGTGATCCAGAGCAGCATTAAATTTAGTTGCATTGTAATTCTCCTTTATCATTCAAGTTGCTACCGTTCATTGGAATTTACCTTGCTCTCAGGGATGATTTTAGGTGTATCAGAGTCTGGCTCAATCGCGCCCATTGTTTCTACAGCCTCATCGGCTCTAGTCAGCCACCAAGCCCAAAGGACTAAGCAGACCTGAAAAGGAAAACGCAACCAAATCAGCGGCGGATCATGCGGCATTGCTGAGACTGGAATATTATGAATTGCCTGGTTGAGGTTCGCTGGAAAAATAGCAATGAAAAGTACAACCAAAACCCAAGCGGCTGCATGACTGACACGAGGAATGAGCAACCCAATTCCAGCAAGGATCTCAATCACTCCACTCCCATAGACCAGTGCCAAGGGATGAGGAAGGACGGATGGCACAATTCTAATGTGGGAGTCTGGGCTGGTAAAATGCGTAGCACCGATCGCCACCACTGCCAGGGCAAGAATGAACCGAAAGAGCGGTTTGTACTGCTGCATCATACTGCTGAACAAAAAATGAACAAAAATCTGTGCTTTGTATTTAGCTAATATATTCGGCTAAATCAATTCTGAGTTGATTGTCTTTGGCTTCTACTAACTTGGGTGAGTTAAAGCTGCGATCGTCTATAGGGAACTTGCTTCACCAACTGCCTGAATGACAGAATCATGAGATGAGAGAGCAGGCGATCGCGCTAGTTCAAATGAGCTAATCTATTACAAACTGGTTTAGCAAAACCCATCTTAAGGAAGAAGTAGAAATGAATGAATTTTGATAACTAACCAGATTGCTGCTGAACAAGTTAACTCCAAGCCGACATCGGCAGCCTGCGAGGTTTACTGCATCAATTGCAGCAGGTCTTTCAGGCGATCGAAGTCCACTCTGCGTACTAATCTCTTCTAGAGTAAACAAACAACCTACGAACTGAAAAATACTGAGAAATATGAATCCATTTCTTGCCCGCTACTCCCCCTACATTTACGCAATTTTGCGAATCGTTGCAGGATTGTCCTTTGCTCTGCATGGCACTCAAAAGATATTGGGTATTCCAGGTGGTAAACCACCCCTCTCCATCACCTCATTCCTGGGATTTGGGGGACTGCTGGAGTTAGTTTGCGGCTTATTGATTGCGATCGGACTGCTGACAAGCTATGCGGCCTTTATTGCCAGCGGTGAAATGGCAGTCGCTTACTTTATGCTGCATGCTTCAAAAGGCTTTCTCCCGATCGTTAACGGAGGTGAGTTAGCCATGCTCTACTGTTTCCTTTTTCTCTATATTGCGGCTCATGGTCCAGGGATCTGGAGTATCGACGCATCCAGGAGAAGAACAAGGGCAAAATCATCTGCTTCGCTGAGGCAGGAAGGTTAATCGCACCGTGAATTAAATAGCGTGAATTGAACTGAATAGAAAGCAGTGGAATCCGCTCAAGCGTTGCTCGTGATGTGTAGAGCGCAGAAACTTCTGTAGAACGATTACACGCTACCCGCGCCAATCCTTTATCTGCCTAGTCATAATCCTTCACGAAGGGACGAGATTACGCCATCAAAAGGTGTGATGCCCGATCGCCTCGTCTTCATAATTCTCCCTAAAATAAAGTCACTGGGGTCAGTGGTATTGAGTGGCAGGTGAGAGGCATCCCCATCACTGCTAAAAGTATGACCCTGCGATTCTTCATTCCCCTCAGTGCCTATGCAGCCAACTAACCCAAATCAATTCACTGAGAAAGCGTGGGAGGCGATCGTTCGGACTCCCGATATTGCAAAGCAGGCACAGCATCAGCAGCTTGAGTCAGAGCATTTGATGCTGGCGATTCTGGAGCAGCCAGAAGGACTGGCAACGAGTATTCTAAACAAGCTCGGCGTGAACGTGCAGCGCGTCCGTGAGTACACGGAAAAATACATTCAAAAACAGCCGAAAGTGTCGGGTGCAGGCAGTTCGGTGTATCTGGGTCGCTCACTCGATACTCTGCTCGATCGGGCTGAGACGCTGCGGAAAGAGTATGGCGACGAGTATATTTCGGTCGAACACCTGCTGCTGGCGTATGCAAGAGACGATCGCTTTGGCAAGAGCTTGTTCCAGGAATTTAAGCTAAACGAGAATAGACTAAAGAATACTGTGGATCAGGTAAGAGGAAACCAGAAAGTGACGGATCAAAACCCAGAGGGCAAGTACGAAGCTCTAGAGAAGTATGGGAGGGATCTGACCGAGGCGGCGCGTCAGGGCAAGCTTGATCCGGTGATTGGACGCGATGACGAAATTCGCCGCACGATTCAAATTCTCTCGCGCCGCACGAAGAATAACCCCGTGCTGATTGGCGAACCGGGCGTGGGTAAGACGGCGATCGCGGAAGGACTGGCACAGCGCATTCTGGCGGGTGACGTGCCCGAATCGCTGAAAGACCGCAAGCTGATCGCGCTGGACATGGGTGCACTGATCGCCGGAGCCAAGTTTCGCGGCGAGTTTGAGGAGCGGCTCAAGGCAGTGCTAAAGGAAGTCACGGATTCCAATGGCAGCATTATTCTATTTATCGATGAAATTCACACTGTTGTCGGTGCAGGGGCAACCCAGGGCGCGATGGATGCGGGAAACCTGCTTAAACCCATGCTGGCAAGAGGGGAACTTCGCTGTATTGGTGCGACCACGCTGGACGAATACCGCAAGTACATCGAGAAGGACGCAGCCCTGGAGCGGCGGTTCCAGCAGGTGTATGTGGATCAGCCTTCGGTGGAAGACACGATCTCGATCTTGCGGGGTCTCAAGGAACGGTACGAGGTTCACCACGGAGTCAAGATTTCTGACTCTTCGCTGGTGGCTGCGGCTACCCTGTCGAACCGCTATATCTCCGATCGCTTCCTGCCAGACAAAGCCATTGACTTGGTAGACGAAGCAGCTGCCAAGCTGAAAATGGAAATCACCTCTAAGCCGGAAGAACTGGATGAGGTCGATCGCAAAATCCTTCAGCTTGAAATGGAAAAGCTGTCGCTGCAAAAAGAAAGCGATGCGGGTTCCCGCGAACGGCTCGATCGCCTTGACAAAGAGCTGTCTGATCTGAAGGAAGAGCATACTACGCTGAATGCTCAGTGGCAGTCCGAGAAGGAAGTGATCACTGAGATCCAGACGCTCAAAGAAGAGATCGATCGCGTCAACCTGGAAGTGCAGCAGGCGGAGCGCGACTACGACCTCAACCGCGCAGCGGAACTGAAATACGGCAAACTCACCGACCTGCAACGCAAGCTGCAAGAAGCTGAAAAGCGGCTGACCGAGACGCAAACCAGCGGTAAATCAATGCTGCGCGAAGAAGTGACCGAGTCCGACATTGCGGAAATCATTTCCAAGTGGACGGGCATCCCGGTGAGCAAGCTGGTCGAGTCTGAAATGCAGAAACTCCTGTACCTGGAAGACGAGCTGCATCGGCGCGTTGTGGGTCAACATGAGGCAGTGACGGCAGTTGCAGACGCAATTCAGCGTTCTCGTGCTGGGTTGGCTGACCCCAATCGACCGATCGCCAGCTTTATCTTCCTGGGTCCGACCGGGGTCGGTAAGACGGAATTGGCGAAGGCTCTGGCGGCATACCTGTTTGACACCGAAGAAGCAATGGTGCGAATCGATATGTCTGAGTACATGGAGAAGCACGCCGTTTCTCGTTTGATCGGTGCGCCTCCCGGATATGTGGGATATGAGGAAGGCGGTCAGCTGACCGAGGCGATTCGTCGTCGTCCCTATGCGGTAATTTTGTTTGATGAGATCGAGAAAGCACATCCCGATGTGTTCAACATCATGCTGCAAATCCTCGATGACGGTCGCGTGACGGACTCGCAGGGTCGCACGGTCGATTTCAAGAACACCGTGATCATCATGACCAGCAACATTGGGTCGCAGTACATTCTCGACCTGGCAGGCAACGATGAACTCTACGAAGAAATGCGATCGCGCGTGATGGATGCTCTGCGATCGAATTTCCGCCCAGAGTTCCTGAACCGGGTAGATGAGCTGATCATCTTCCACAGCCTGCAACGCTCTGAATTGCGGCAAATTGTCCAGCTTCAAGTCAATCGTCTGTCCCAGCGTTTGGACGATCGCAAGATGTCGCTCCGCTTGTCCGAAGCTGCCCTCGACTTCCTGGCAGAAGTGGGCTACGACCCGGTATTTGGCGCACGCCCCCTCAAGCGAGCCATCCAGCGCGAACTGGAAACGCCGATCGCTAAAGCCATTCTGCGCGGAGAATTCCACGACGGCGATACGATCTACGTCGATATCGAAAACGAGCGGTTGGCACTGAAGCGCCTTTCGGCAGAACTGCTGGCAGCTCTGTAGGTTGCGGTCATTAGCCCGATCATTTGATTGATTAACCCTCTGTCGATTCGCGGCAGGGGGCTTTTTGGGGTGTAATGGGGGCGATCGTCTCTGCCAGTCGTACAGTATGGCAAACAGGAGATGAGGCGATCGCAGCTCTTCTCGTTCAGGTGGTTTCCGATTTATGCGAGAAATATAGTCCGCAGATTATTATCCTTTACAGCTCTCGTGCCAAAGGAGACCTTACCCCTGCCAGCGATATAATATCGTCTGCTTTACGGCTCAAATCAGCGGCAGCAAGTAACTTCAAACCAAGTAACCCAAACTCAGTACCGGCGGTTTTCGATCGCCCGCTGCCATCATGTGTTAGCCGGAGCATGTACTGTTTTCCCCTCAATCTCATCGACGAACAACCTCTTGGGTCGTTTCAGAACGGCAGACCGCTGTTTGAGAGTTTTGGGGAATCACAAATAACCTTTATTTTGCCAGTTCTAGTTCGACAGCTTGGTAGAACTCCTTCACATGCTTAGGAGACTTAAGATGATAGACTCGCTTGCTTTCCTTAGATTTATTCACGTACTCTCGGTACTTTGGAGTCAGCTTCTTATGGCACAGCCACACCGTGTAGTAGCTGTTTAACGTACCCTTTAAGAGCGGGCTATTCTCAGGCCAATTTGTTGGTGGAACTAGAAAGCCCTTTAAGAATCGCTTCGTTACCCACCAATAGTGTTGGAGAACTGGCATATCTACATAGACTAAGGTATCTGCTATCTCCAGTCGTTCCCATACTGTATCCAATGACCCATATCCATCAATTATCCATTGGTCTTGTTGGAGGAGTTGATTATGGGCAGCTTTATATTCCTCGTAGGAAACTTCGCCACCGCCAGGTGTATACTTCAACAGGTCTAAAGCAACCATGGGTAAACCTGTCATTTTTGCTAAACGGTTGCTGAGAGTAGACTTACCACCTCCAGCATTACCAAATACAGCAACTTTATTCACAGGATTGCCTTCATGAGTGTTGCCTTAAACTACTCCTTATACGAAATCCGGCTAAGCAGTAACACTATAAAATAGGAGCATGGCACGTACACTGACACTGGAAAAACATCTCAGTAGTGAGGAACTCAAAACTCGCTATCAAACCAGCACTGACCCAATTGAATCACGGCGTTGGCAC
>NZ_JAMPLI010000066.1:0-21898 GCF_039962475.1 Leptolyngbya sp. GB1-A1
GAAGTAATCTCAAGTCGTCTTTGCTCTCTTGAATGTTGATTTTGCAAACGCCAACCATACTCGTTAGCCCTCAATTCTCCTCCTCCCATCTGTAGCATATAAAAATTGAATCGATATTAGGAATGTTAACGGGTTTAGTCCGAAAGTAATCGAGATTACGGCTCAATAGTTCAATTAACCCTTGGGCATCTGAAACATTGGCTTTAGTGCAGTGGGTGAAGCAGGGAAACTCTAGAGTATCAATGGCAAGATGACGTTTAATGCCATTGGTGCACTTGTAGTGACAAAATCCCTTGGAGACAATGCTTACGTTGCAGTGTTTTTGACAGCTTGCGAGTCAATCATGAGTAAACGTGTCCATTTCGTTTTTTTTACGTTGGCTCGGGCTTGTCCATGCAGTGTTACCAAGATGCGCTCAAGTACCCCATCAGAGCACCATTGTTTGTCGTGCCAGAAAACCGTGGAATAAGGCGGTAAGTCTTTGGGCAAGCCACACCAATTGCAGCCGTTTTTGAGTGGATAGAAGATGCCATCGAGGATTTGCCGGTTGCTCCACTTCGGGGGTCGCGTTTTCTGCTTCTGAGGTAACAAGGGTTCGATGAGTTCCCACTCTTTGTCAGTTAAGCTGCTGGAGTATGGCATTTATTTTCCAGCTTAGCTCGCCATCAAAGATCCAAGATGGGTTCTATAAAGGAACGACTTATTTCTGAAGAAGAGATGAGGTTGGAATACTCAGTCCTGTCAATTTCCTTCTGCTGACAGGAACCTCTAGGAAGCCGCGATCGATGAAATAGTTAAAGTACGTTTGCAGGAGTGAATCAGACAGGACAGGACAGGAAATATCGCTCTCGGCAAGTGCTTGAAGGGTTTGTTGACAGTTAAAATCAGGCTTAAAGGATTGTTGATAGAGTTCCAGAATGGTGAGGGAGTGCTCTGACCAGGGTTTGAGGAAGAAAGGACGGAGCGGGTAGAGCGGATTATTCTGGCAGAGCGTCAGCTGCTTAATTTCAGCCTGCCAATTGCGATAAGACAATCGCTGGAGCGAATAGCCAAACGATCGCATCCAATCAAACAAATCATTCCAGGGTAGAGACTGGGGATTCATCAGGTGAAAGGTTTGATTTAGTTGGGTAGATTGCAGGGACAGATGGGCGATCGCTCCGCTCACATAATCAACCGGAGATAAATCGAGCAGCAACTCCAGATCGGGCGCACTTCCCATCTGAATACAGCCCTTGAAAATGCGGCACATAAAATCATCGGTGTACCAGCTTCCCCGGCGGCTATGTCCCGAAATGAGCGGCGATCGATAAATGTTTACCGGAATACCCCGATCGCGGGCGGCAAGTACCAGTTGTTCAGCTACCCATTTGCTCTGGGAATAGCCCATAAAGATACTTTCACTATGTTTGGGTCGATCGGTCTCTGTGACTACCTTTCCGGCGTAGATGAGTGATTCGTAGGCAGCTACCGTGGAAACATAGTGAACGGGTTTCACCTGACCTCGACTTGCCAGCCGCAACACTTCCTGGGTGCCCAGCACGTTACTGGCCTTCAGTTCAGAATAGGCGTAGACAAAATTCAGGTAGGCGGCACTGTGGTAAATTGAATCGAATAAATCCGCGTAGGCAATAAATTGATCTTCCGTCCAGCCAAAGTACGGTTTTTCCAGATCGCCCAGAATTGGCACGATGCGATCGCTGTACTGCCCATGCCAGATACCGTAACCCTCCAGGTTCTTAATAATTCGCGCTTTGCCCTGCTCCGGATTGCTGGCTCGTACCAGGCAGTATATCTGCGCTTGAGTTTGCTGTAGCAAATCGTTCAGCAGAAATGCGCCTAGAAATCCAGTGGCTCCAGTGAGGAAAATCGCCTTTGGATGAGCAACATCGGTCAATATACTGTTGATTGCCCAAATAGCAGGCTGAATGCTGGGATCGAGTGCTGCCTCGGCTTGCAGGTCGAGCGATGAAGTTCCTGGTGCAGAATTTTGAACTTCTGTGGCTAAATACTCTGCTAGGGCAGCGATCGTGGGAATTTGCCAGAGCAGACTGCTGTCTAAAATCGCAGGCAAACTTAGCTCGTTTTCCATAGCCTGAATAAATTCCTGTACGGTGACGGAATCCAGCCCATAGTTTAACGGCGATTCCTCTGGCAAAACGGCTTCAGCCCTAAATCCCAGACGTTCTCCAATCCAGCGCTGTATCCACGCCTGAATCGATGCCATAGTTTCGCTGGCTTGGGGTTTCGGCTCATCGAGCAGTCTTTCAGGCTGTGATACCGGATGAATTGCAGGGGGATTCATCTCCTTCTGAAGCAGGGGGTCGCGATCGCGATTTTCACCAGCCATCATCTGTTCCGTATCTCCAATCGCACTGCTGTACTCAGCTGTTAACTGCGTGATTAGATCCACTGACAGAAAGACCGCTTCAGCAGGATTGTTCGTTTCCGCTAATTTTTTTTCAAACTGAAGCTGTGCCCAGGTTGCGGCTCGGCTAAACTTCGGATTTGAGAGACTGCGCCAGCGGCTTACGCTCCACAAAACTGCCCAAGTTGTCAGCTCACCTACAAGTCCCGATGCCCACTGTGCTTTGGTCATGCGATCGTCTAGATTGGATCGGCTCTGATAACGGTGATGGATTTGTTCTGCCGCCAATTGTAGTTGTTCAGCAATATCATCTCCCTGAAATTCCCGCAGGAATTGCAGCAGATCTGTCAACTGATTCATCACCCGTGAACCCAGGAAATAATTTAACGCTTCGGTTGGTCCTTCTAAAATTCGCAGAATCCGCGCGTCGCGTAGGAGTTGAGGGGCAATATTGGTTTCGATATAGCCTCGACCTCCCAAAATCTGTACGAGCTGGTCGGTTGCCTGCCAGAAGAACTCAGTAGCAGCAGTCTTACAAACGGTGTAGGCTTCAACAGGAACCGTCATACCCGTATCTAGCCGTTCTGCGATCGTAGAAACTAACGCTTCGGTTGCCGCGATCGCTGCCGTCAAGTCATTGAGACGCATCAGCGTCACAGAATTTTCTAGCAGTCTGCCGGAGGAAATCGTTCGGCGATCGGCGTAGCGCATCATCAGCTGGGCGCAGCGTTTCATGCCGCCAATGCAGTTTGCTGCAATGCTAAGTCGTCCGTACATCATGGCATCCTGCGCCACAGTCATTCCTGCACCTGCCGTTCCTAGCAATTGCCCCGCCTCCACGGGCACGCCTTCCAGAAACACAGTATTCTGTACCATGCCTCGCATTCCCATCGTGAGGGCTTCCGGTCCCTGCCGCAGTCCAGGTACGTTTTGACGGAGGGTAAAGGCACTCATGCCAATTGTTTTGCCCTGATCGTTTTGCTGCTTCACAAACACATTCAGCACACCTGCCCAAGCAGCAGAACCACTCCAAATCTTTGTCCCATAAAGATGCCAGTGATCGCCTCCCACAGGAATGGCTTGAGCCGCGATCGCCTGAGGATTTGATCCGGCACCAGGTTCAGTAATGGCAAACGCACCAAGTTCTCGTCCTGCAGCAAGCATTGGCAGCAGTTCAGCTTTGAGTGCTTTGGAGCCGTAGTGGAGGATGGGACGAATTCCCAGCACGTTGTTGAGAGCGGTGAACAGTGCCAGCGTTTGATCGATTGCGCCAATCTGCTCGAAGATGCGAAGCGTGCTGCAATGGCTAAGGGCAATGCCGCCATAACTTTCAGGCACCTGCATTCCTAAAAGTCCCTGGTTGCCAAAATCCAGGACGATATAGGGCGGAATCGATCGTCGCTCATCGATCAACTGGGAGTTAATGCGCGTTGCATTGTAGTCCCGCAGCCAATGAACTAACTCATCTGCTTTCGCCTGGGTTGGATCATCGCTAGGCGGATTGAGTTGAGCCGGAGCCGCTGAATTGATGCTGGCCATATGCGGAATGGACAGTCTCGACTCTGCAATCGCTTCCAGTGTCTCTGCCAGGAAACTTGCCCGACAAGCTCGCCGCTGAATCTTGCCGCTGGAGGTTTTGAGGATACTGCCCGTTTGCAGCAGCAGAATGGCATAGACTTGCAGCTCGTGGTGTTCGGCGACCGACTGTCGAATTTGCCAGAATACCTCCTCGGTGTCGAGGGGCTGACGAGTTGCTGGATCATTACCCGGATCAACCTCCACCTGACGACGATCCTGCTGTCTGCAATCAACTGAGACAGGCTGCTGCTTCTGCCGTCGAATCCGATAGCGCCGCTCTACCTCTGCTACCACGACCAGCCGTTCTTCCCCTTCGACCTCCACTGAAAATGCTGCACTACAGGAGGGCCGAATCGAAGGATGGCTTTTTTCAACGGTAGTTTCAATATCTTGCGGATAGTGATTTCGTCCCCGAACGATCACCACATCCTTCAAACGACCTGTGACATACAGCTCACCGTTGCGTAAAAAGCCTAAATCTCCGGTGCGTAGAAATGGACCTGCGCCCGTATCTTTTAGATAGGCATGAAACGTTTCTTCCGTTGCCTGCGGATTTTGCCAGTAGCCTTGGGCAACGCTCGCTCCCGACACCCAAATTTCTCCAATTTCGTTCTCCGGACAGCTTGTCAGATGTTCTGGATGGGCAATAGCAATTTCAGCATCTAGCCAGGTTCGCCCGCAGCCAACAATCGTCCGACTCGGCTGTTCTATCCCGGCTTCAATGACCCGGTTCTGCTCTAACGCCGCTATTTCTGCATTGCAATAGATTGGTTTCTCGTGAACCAGGCCCCCCGAAATCATTAGCGTCGCTTCTGCCATGCCATAGCAGGGATAGAAATACTCCGCCCGAAATCCGCAAGGTTCAAAGGCTGCAATAAATTGGTCAATGGTCGATCGTCGGATGGGTTCAGCGCCGCAATAGGCATTCGTCCAGCTGCTTAGATCGAGCGATCGCTTCTGATCCTCAGTGATTTTGTGAGTGCATAGCTCGTAGGCAAAATTCGGTGCACCGCTGTGGGTAGCACGATAGCGAGAAATGGTTTGCAGCCAGCGAATGGGTTTCTGCAGGAATGCAGTGGGCGGCATGAGAATGCCAAGAATACCGGAATAGATAGGCTGTAATAGCCCTTCAATCAAACCCATGTCATGGAAATTAGGCAACCAAGTGACGGAAATTCCCTCGTCTGTGATGCCAAACGCCTGTTTCATGTACGCCAGGTTATGGAGCAAATTGTGATGGCTAACCATCACCCCTTTAGGATTGCCCGTTGAGCCAGAGGTGTACTGCAAAAAGGCTAAAGTATCAGGCTGTACTGCTGGCACCTGCCATGTTTCAATTTTCGCTTTCCCAGTTCGCTCCGGGCTAATTTCATCTGTGGTGATCCATCTCATCGAGGCAAGATCGGGTGCATCCTCAAAGCGTTGTTCAATTCCAGAAAAAATCGTGCCGGTTGTTAAAACGATCGTGGCTCCAGCGTCCGCGATAATCGTGTTCAAACGATTGATCGATCGATTGGGACGAGGCGGATTAGCAGGAACGGCAATGATTCCGGCGTACAAACATCCAAAAAAAGCCGCAATAAATTCTAAGCCAGAGGGATAGATAAGCAGAGCGCGATCGCCAAACTGCGAACAGTTTTGGAGCTGCGTGGCAATCGCTTGCGCTAGGGCATCGAGTTCCTGATAGGTCAGCCGTCCCGTTTCTTCTTCCCCTTCCTGTAGAAAGGCAAACGCGCATTGTCGAGGTTGGGTAAGAGCGCGATGTCGCAGCAGCTCAACCAGCGTAGAAAACTGCGATTCGTTTTTTTGAGAGGACATAATCTGCTGCGACATATTTTTTGCCGTCAAAACAATAAGCTTTGGAAATAACTTTTCTTGTCATTTCTATAAGCAATAGAAAACCTTAGAAAACTGCTATAACAACAGCTTAGTCAATTCAAGATTGAATCTTTTCATCAAGGCTGAAGTTAACAAAGAATACACCGCTTTCTAAGGCGTTACATACCGAACACTGTTACATTAGATACTACCAACACCAAACTCGTTATAGTCAATACCTTTGATAAAACCTGTATTTAACGAAACGTATAAAGCAGTTGAGCCCAAATTAGTAGCAAGAACACATTTATAAAGTCCTCCTATAGTTTTATAGGAAAAAGTACCAATTTCCTAAGTGAAATTGCTGAATTAAATTTTTCATAAAAATTTTTTTGTGGGAAGTTACGCATTCTTCTTTTTATCTTTTAGTTCATGATGTGACGTGAGAAATTCAGGACTGCTCAGTACAAAATCAGAACCATCCAGAAAGTGACATTCTTTACAAGAACATCAGCATTTTCCTTACCAGAAAATTAAACTTCTACAAAAGTTTGAGAAATCTATAATGAGCCTTTTTGATTTTTGGACGGGGTTCAGGGGTGAAACCTCTGCCCTCTGTTCACAGGCAATTTGCGAACGCTATAGCTTGAATTTATCTGTTGACGATAGTGCTTACCAGTGAAGCCAACCTGAATCTTACGTCAAGCAAAACAAGAGTGATGAATGTTAGTTGACTCTGGAAAGAATCTAAACTCATCTCATGGTGGAAGCTTAAGCTCAACCCTCCAGGAGGCCGGATTAAACCTTGTTCAGCAAGGACTACAAAGCTGTATTTGGCACAGCGGAAAATTCGTCCTGGAAACTGGCTTTCGGCTCCAATGTCAGGGAAGAGAATATTTGCCAGAACATCAGCCCTATATCATCGCAGCGAACCATGCTAGCCATCTGGACGGTCCAGCAATTATTGCGGCGTATGGCAAACCGCTCACCACAATTTATAGTTTGGCAGCCAGAGATTATTTTTTCGATCGCCCCACCAAGCAATGGATTTCTGGCAAACTGCTGAACCTCATTCCCTGTAATCGCGGCAGCTTTTTTCGAGATTGCCTGCCGATCTGCAAGGAGATCCTGACTCAGAATAAAACCATTCTCATCTTTCCAGAAGGCACCCGATCTGCAACGGGAGAACTGCAAGCTTTTAAGGCTGGTTTTGGTTTTTTGGCGTTAAAGCTTGGCGTTCCCATCGTACCTGCCTACATTGCGGGTAGCTATCAGGCTTTACCCAAAGGGCAACGCTTTCCGCGCAGATGTTCCATTAATGTCACTTTTGGGAAACTTCTGGGTATCGAATCGTATCCGGTCGGGGAGGGGCGAGCCAGCAACCGACAACTTTATCAGGAAATTGCTGATGATGTGCGTTCTGCAATCGTGAATTTACAGGAGCAGCGTTTTTGCTCATTGGAGAATCTGAATTAACGATCATGGACTCAAAACAGCCTGTCGCAATCTTTGACTTCGATGGAACATTGACCAATCAGGATAGCTTCCTGCCTTTTCTGCGCTGGACTCACAGCCAAAAATCGGTTTGGACAGGCTTGTACAGGTGCAGTTCAACAGTGATGTCGTACCTGTTAGGGCGATGTTCTAATCGGGACATTACTGAAAAACTATTAACCCAGTTTTATCAAGGTTGGTCGAGCGAAACGCTGCAAACGCTGGCGATTGGATTTGCCCATCAAGACTTACCCAAGCTCATTAACCCTGAAGCGATCGCGCAGTTGAAATGGCATCAGGAACAGGGGCATCAGGTGATTCTAGTCAGTGCTGCCTTAGAAATTTATCTTCAACCATGGGCTGAAATGATGCACATCGACAAAACCCTGGCGAATCGTTTGGAAATTCATCAGGGAACCATTACGGGTAAGTTACAGGAAGAAAATTGCTATGGATTTGAGAAAGAAAAACAGCTCAGGCAGCTTTTGGGCGATCTAAGCCACTACTATCTCTATGCCTATGGTGACAGTAAAGCCGATCGTCACGTATTGGCGATCGCTGATGAACCGTATTACCGAAAATTCAAGGGTAATCAGCGCATCATGATTCGCTAATAGAAATCAATTAGACATAAAGACGAGTTCTATTCATTACAAAACAAATTGATTGGGAAATAGAAAATGGTCAAGCAAGAAACATCTCAAGCGAATCAAACTGACAATAAACAGTGGGAACATAAATGGGGCTTTGCGGATACGGAATTTACTGTGAACGACGATCGCTCCGTCACCCTGACCGGAAACCGCTATCCTTTGTGCGGGCTGAAGCTGCCCGGATTTCTGCCCTACATGGAAAAAGCCCTGGGTGTTGCCATCGATTGGGATAATCCGCGTCAGGAGGTAGTGAATAAGCCGATCGCGCCGCCGCACCAGAATGAGTCTTTTTGCGCTGAGATTGCGGAACGCTTTCCCTCACGCTGTTTTTCCCAGGAAGATGGGGATCGGCTGCGCCATAGCCATGGATATACCATGATCGATGAAACGAATAAGGTGCTGTACGATCGCTTAGAACGAGCAGCGGATATGGTGTTTTACTGTGAATCCGAGAGCGATGTCCAAACCTTAGTTCAACTTGCAGTCAGGCATAATGTTTGTCTGGTTCCCTATGGTGGGGGCACCAGCGTCAGTGGGGCACTAATTCTGCCTTCTGAAGAGGACCGCATGATCGTGGTCGTGGACACCACCCGAATGAATCAGGTTGAATGGATCGATCAAAAGAATGGTCGAGCCTGCGTGCAGGCAGGAATCACTGGCAGGCATTTAGAAGAAGCCTTGCAAAAGGAAGGATTTACGTCTGGACACGAACCCGACAGCCGCGAATTTTCCACCTTGGGTGGATGGATCGCGACTAACTGTAGCGGCATGAAAAAGAATCGTTACGGAAACATCGAAGATATTGTTGAAACAATTAATGTTGTCACACCAGCCGGAATTCTGACTCAGCAGTTTCCCAGCCCCCGGTCATCCATGGGAATGCAGTTGCAGGACTTATGCTTTGGCAGTGAAGGTAATCTGGGTCTGATTACAAAGGCAGTCATTCGGATTCGTCCGCTGCCCGAGGTCCAGAAATACGGCTCTCTAATCTTTTCGAACTTCAGCCAGGGTGTTGCTTTTCTTCAGCAGTTGTCTCAGACGAATTTCATTCCTGCCAGCATCCGATTGGTTGACAACGATCAATTTCAATGGGGACAGTCAATTAAACCGAAACTAACCGGATTTGCGGCATTTGTCGATCGGCTCCAAAAACTCTATCTTTTCAAGGTATTAAAGTTTTCTCCGCAAGAGCTTGTTGCTGCAACGCTGCTGATGGAAGGCTCTAAAGAAGAAGTTGCCTATCAAGAAAAGAATATTTATGCCTTAGCCAAAAAGTATGGTGGGGTTGTAGGCGGATCTTCCAACGGCCAACGGGGCTATCTTCTCACTTATACAATCGCTTACATCGGTCAGTTCATCCTGAAATTCAACCTGTTTGGGGAAACATTTGAGACAACCGTTTCGTGGGACAAGATCGAGGCGGTGCGTGAGGCAGTCAGAGAAGAACTCGAATCGCAGCATCAGCAGTTTAATCTGCCAGCGAAGCCTTACATCTGCTCTCGCGTGACGCAGGTGTATGCAACAGGCGTTTGTATGTATTTCACGATCCTGCTGTATACCAAGGGGGTTGATCACGCACCGGAGGTCTTTAATCAGATTTACGGATCACTCCGGCAAAGAGTCATGGAGCATGGTGGATCAATTTCCCATCATCATGGGGTGGGTAAAATCCGCAAGAAGTTTATGCAGTCTATTGTTTCACCAACAAGTATTGTGCTGCTGAAAAAGCTGAAGGAAGCCAGCGATCCATTAAATACCTTTGGAATTCGCAATAATTTGTTTGGCTTAGATTGAGCTTGATGCAAGCCTTTTCCAGGCTAAGTCTGTACAAAAAACAGAATGCGGGGGCGGAACCTTCTACAAAGGAGCAGCCCCCTGCCGTCTCGTACCTCCTTCCCCTAATTGATGTTCAATGTTCGATCGTTTCATACAGAATTAAACAGTAAAGATGTCGAACCGCTTTTGCTTATACCCAAGAATTAATTTAGACATCGGTTTTGCCGACTTGCTTTTTTCCCTTTCCTCTTTGGTCTATCCATTCAAGCAAGAGGAGCCTAAGATTCTTCAGCAATTTGCTCAGAATGATAAGCAGGTATTAGTCACTCTATCAGTGAGAACCGCTTTTGATCTGTTATTGCAAGCTTTAGATTTGCCGGAAGGGTCAGAAGTACTGATGAGTGCAGTCACTATTCCAGATATGGTGGAGATTGTTAAATCTCACGGTTTGGTTCCAGTTGCAATCAACATTTCTATAGACACACTCGCACCTGATATTGATGCATTAGAGCAAAAGATTACTGATAAAACGAAGTTAATTTTAATTGCACATTTATACGGTACAGTTCTAGATTTAACAGCCGTCATTCAAATTGCAAGAAAGTATAATATTTTGCTGATTGAGGATTGCGCCCAGGCTTTTTGGGGAGACAAGTATTGTGGCGATCGCCAAGCAGATGTCAGCCTATTTAGTTTTGGACCCATAAAATCCTGTACTGCATTGGGCAGCGCAATTGCCTGTGTAGGCGATCGCGAATTAGCTAACAAAATGCTGGCAATTCAGGCTCAATACCCCTGCAAAAGCAAGTTCTGGTTTTTCAGAAGAGTTCTTAAATACCTTTTCTTGAAACTACTGACCCTTCCAAGAATATATTTTCTTCTCATGGTAGTAGTCAATGCTTTGGGCTTTAAGCTTGATGCCATGATTAGCATTCTGCTGCGTAACTTCTCTAAAGGAGATCTCCACAGCAAAATTCGGTATCTTCCTCCCCAGAAAATGGTCGATCTGTTGTGGCATCGATTGAATAATTATGACAATGAAGCATTCGAGCAACGAGCAAAAAGAGCGCGTTTTGTTCTAGCTCTGTTTTCAGACAAAATTAATTATCCTGGCGTACAGGCTACCAATCATTCATTCTGGTTAGTTCCTATATTTGTGGCTAATCCTGTACTTTTGATCAATATCCTTAGAAATCATGGCTTTGATGCCACTACAGGCAATACCAGCCTGGTTCATATTGGAAATGATTCGACGCAAAATATACAAAAGAACACATTGCTGGAAAAGCACCTGAAGCAACAGATTTTATACCTGCCTATTTCCGAATACCTGTCAGAAATAGCACTGACTGATATGGCAGACTTGGTCAGGGAAAACGCATCTCCGACAACTCCTTTTCTTGATAGGATTTAGGGAGCTCAGTTTCACTTTCAACAACGCAATCAGCCTTGAAAATGAGATTTTTGGGTTCGTTCCACTCGATCAACTCTCATATTTACACGCCATATTTTTATAATTATCTGAATTAGTGGCTGTGTGACGAACACATTTCTATCTTCGTTGCATCTTAGTTTTGTAGCTTGCCGGAAGGTCAGCCGATCGCACATCTGTTCATCTGATCCATACACTCGGTATTCCAAAGCTTGGCATTTGGAAGTTCTTATAAATTAGTTCTGGTTCTGAAGGCAGCCTTGAATTTGCCAGGATCGCAACTGCTAAATTCCTGTATCTTATAGGTTATAAATTGTTAACCCTTATCAGGAAACTAAATTTGGTAGTGCGTCAAATTAATGTGGAATAGGTGGCAATGGCGTGCCAACTCCGTGATCGCATTGTTAATCCTGCTCGCTGTGCAGTTGTGGTTTTGAAGCGGCTGTGCTGCCAAATCCAGTTGAAGTAACTGACGACTAACCGTGTCATCACTTTAGTTTGCTCCCACACCTTGCCAAACTTATTCTGTCGTCGATGCCATCTTCCGGTTTGCTGCCGCAGAATTCCATTGGTGCGCTCTAATCGCTGTGTTCTATCCTTGCCAATATGATGTTGGATCTCATCGGGTAAAACCCGTTCGTATCCGCCCCAGTCATCGGTGTTGAACTGTGTGCATTCGGTCTTTCCTTCGGTGTTGATAACTAATCGCTCAATCAGTTCATCAGTGTGTTTGCCCACGCAAGCAGCGAGAATCAAGCCACTGGAACAGGCAAGGCTCAAAGCAATCCAACAATCTCCCCGGTTCAATTCCCTGGTTGTGCGTTGCTTCTGTTTTTTGCCACAAATGACCACATTTCATCCGCACTGACTTCCTGGGTTTCGACCGCTTGCACCACTTGGTTATGGATCAGTTGTGCTTTTTGACTAGCAGCTCTCACAATGCTCACAACGGTGTTGTAGGCAAGTCCAACCGTTCGACTAATCCCTCTCAAACTACTGCCTTCGCTGTGGGCTTGTAGAACTTGTCTGATTTGTTCACGGCTGACATGGCGACGGTAATACAAACTGTCGAACGATTCCGAGAAGGTTTGATGGCAAGCAGGACAGAGATAGCGTTGATGACCGTTAGGCATCTTGCCATGTCGATGGGCTTTGACATAACCACACAGAGGGCATTCCATCACCTGTTTCCAATTGAGCAGCCTCTTTACTCTACCAATCCCACATCATATTGACGCACTACCCTAAATTTGAGCAAGACAGAATTTTCTGGTAATCATAGCGTTGAGGGTAAAATCATTCTAACGAAATGACACGTAATCCTTCGCCTAATCCGGGAAAGCTTGAAACCGTTTATACACAGATGTTTCAGATGCTAATACGATAAAATGACATAGAATCCTTTAGCGATCGCAGAAAACGCTACAGTTCTTTCAGAGCAGGAGTTTCAAGCAACGACCAACGGAATGACATTTATTCCTTCGGTAGCCCCACGAAATGACAAGTAATTCTTCAGTGTCGTTTTCTTCAAAAACTGACGACTAAAAAACCTAAAAGTCCTACTCTATACAGCTTTGAGGCAAAAATTGATTGTGACATTCATTTCTTCGGTTGTGACACTTACTCCTTCGCTCTACATCGTCCAAAACCCTTGATGGATCATTGTTCTGGGGATGATCCAGTTTGTGTCAGGTCATATCAGACCGCGTCAGGTTGTGCCATAATCTGTCATCGATTTGTACACAGTTTTGTACCCAGTGGAAATCGACAAACGGATCAACCAGGCAAACGGAAGACTGAAGGCAGCTCTGATCAAAGTAGCGATCGAGCGGCGTGGCGGAACATTATCTCTGCGGGCAAACCTGCCAGGGAAGGATGGCAGGAAGGCACATCGGCAGAAGATTTCTCTTGGGGTAAAAGCTACCCCAGCAGGACTACAGTATGCGGAACGAAGGGCGCGAGAACTAGCTAACGATCTGGATGCTGATCGGTTTGATTGGGCAAACTGGCTCCGTGGTGAAGATGATTCTGACTCAAAATCTACAAGCTGTGCCCAGTGGATAGAACGATACGAGCAGGCATACTGGAACCGACGCGATCGCAATGGGCAAACTCAAACAACTTGGGACAAAGACTATCGCACAACATTCAACAAGCTCCCAGCAGAAGAACCGTTATCCCCAGAACTGCTACTTCAGATAATTGAGTCTACCCCTGCTGATTCACGCAATCGTAAACGCACAGTGCAAGTGCTGGCACGGCTGGCAAAGTTTGCAGGGTTGCAAGTTGATTTTAGTCATCTCGTCGGCTCTTACTCTGCACATCGTGTGAATCCGCGATCGTTACCATCGGATAGCCTGATTGTGCAAGTTATGAATGAACTCAAACATGAAGGCTGGCGTTGGGTTCTGGGGATGATGGCAACATACGGATTGAGAAATCATGAAGTATTTATTGCTGACTTATCAGAGTTTCCAGTGGTGATTGCGCCGGATACAAATAAGACCAAGCAGGAAAGATTTGTTTATCCGCTTTATCCCGAATGGGCTGAGGTATGGCAATTAGAAAATAGGAAGCTGCCAGACTTCCAGCAGTTTGAACAGCTTTCCAATTCCCAGCGTGGGACAAAGGTATCGAACGAGTTTTACGATCGCAAGATTCCCTTTAAGCCCTATGATTTGCGCCACTGCTATGCAAGGCGATGCTTTGAATTTTCGCCACCGCCAGACCTTGCAGCCGGACTAATGGGACACAGCATTCAGGTTCACATTAAAACCTATCGTGCCTGGATCGATAAGGCTACTTATCGCCGCGCCTATGAAGCATTGATTAACCGGGACAATCGCCCGCTGTCGCCTGGTTCTCCTTCAGTTTCACCTGCTGAAACTACCGGAAAGCTGCCGGGGTCGCTCGCAATTTATTCACCTCAGTCAGGTTGATTTTAATGATGCGTTTCCCCGAATTAAGGGGGCGATCGTCAATCCAATGGATACCTTCTACCCATTCCTTCGTTTTATCAATCCGCCGGATAATGCTGCTGCGGGAGTACCCTTCACCAAGCCGCTTAGATGCCTCCGCGATCGTCACTAGTTCAGAATCGGAGGGCAGGGTAGCTTTGGGTTTAGGAGTGCGCTTGGCAGGAGTCTTAGTCATGGGTTCAGTGAGTTAGTGAGTAGACAGCTGGGGGATAGTTCAGAAATTACAAATCATTCACGTAGGGCTTTGGCCATCTGTGATCGCGTCATCTGCGCTCGTAAGGTGTACTGTGTTCGCTTAACTCGTAGTTTTAATGTCGGTGGCTGCTCTGGCTGTTCCTTATTCCAAGTCGTCTCAGCAGATAGCTTGACTCACCCATCCGTATCGCTCATACCGTCCTCCCTACCTGTTCAATGATTTCTCTGGGTGCGTCCAGCAGCTTCCCCTGGCGCGACTTAAAGGGAATTGGGTTGGGCAGCGGTCTAACATCATCCAGCCGTAGGGCAAAGCGCCCCACTTCCCAAAAGCCAACCGATCGCTCCAGCTCGGTCTGTTCGTTGATGAAGCGATTGGTCATCTTCAAGCAATCTGCGAGCTGAGAGGTTGCGATGATTTGCCCATAAGTGTTCTGTGGATCCAGGGGATGAACATTCCATCCTGCCTCGCGAGAGGACTCAAGGGTGAAAAACTGACTCCGATCAACGCCTCCTAGTACCAATGCATTCCAAAAAACAGCCATTGTCTCAACGGTTGCTTTGGTCTTGGCTGCATGGATCAGCAGCTCTCCCCGATAATCCGTTAACCAGTGCCGGGTTTCGTATTTCTTTAGCCCCAACGCAATGAGCGAAGCCCAGGGCTGATGGAGTGTAATGATCTTCATGGCTTTGAGGTCTCCGTGCGGTGAGGTTTGGGCTGCTTCGTAATCGCGGCTAGAATCTCATCCCCAGAACAGCGATTGTCAACCATTGCTCGAATCTGGCGAATCTGACTGACCGGGATATAAGTGGATCGCTTCCTGCCGTCGTCCATCCAGCAGTAGTAATAGGACACTGAGGGATTCTTGCGCTTGAGATTCCCCTCTCGTTCCTCGATCCAGCCCACCGCTTTTCCTTTAGGAGAGTATCGCCGCTTCCGCTTTCCGTCCGTTTGCTGCGGCTGTACTGGAGATGATAGTACAGAAGAATTCCCTTTCACTCCGAAGGGTCGGCTGACCAGCTTCAGGTGCTTGAACTCAACCTAACTTTTGTAGGAATGTCCCTCGTCGATACTGGCTCCGCTGCCCAGAAGGCGATCGATCGTGCCCTGGGGTGTAGTTCTACCAGAGTGATACTGGACAACATCACCGACTTGGAAGGGTAATAAATCCTCGATCGTATGTGGCTGCTCGATGCCGCTACCGTAATCGCCCCGGATCACAGGCTCTATCCCAAAAACCTCCGTCCGGGTCACTATTGCTGATCCTGAACGGGTGGCGATCGTACTCCCTGGCTCTGGAGTGGGTATGGCTGTTCTGGGGATAACGATTGTAAGAGAAGGCTTATCCCAGTCCGGATCGTATCCTTCCAGGTCAGGAGGCTTGGCTGTCACATATTGGCTTGTGTCGAATAGTTCCATTGGTACTGCTCTCCCTAATTTTGCTGATTTAGGTTGAGACAGTGGGCGATGCCTTCAGAGATGAGGCGATCGTAGTTCAGCTCTGGATTCTCGTCTAGTGCCCTGCGTAGCAGCCTGTAGAGAGGGGCTGGTATCTCGGCCAATACTATCATTTCCATCGGTAGATGCTCCTGTAAGGCGAATTCCTAGTTCCTGGGCGCGTTGTTTTACCGTAGTAGAGAGCGGCTTCTGCTGGTCCTGGCAGTGCCTGATCAAACCCATCAAGCTTTCTCGCTCATCAAAAAATTTAGGCGGCGGAACGGGCGGCGGAAGATCAGTCTGTGCCGTGCACTGCTGGTGCTTATAGAATTCCTCTTCCCAATACTCCCGATCCTTCTCTAGTACCCCGATCGCATAGGCTCTGGGCTGCTTAATTCCCTCGGTTCCCTTAATTCGTCCGATCACAAAATTCAGTAGCTCTCTCTCTGAGGTGGGCGGGGGGCTATCTGAGAGAGTCTGAATAGTCTGAGAGATCTGAGGCGATCTAGAACCTTTGTCTGGAGTTCGGCGATCGGTTTTCCAAAACCTCGGACTGGCTTCCTAAATTTCGGAATTCGTTCCTAGATTTCGGACTGGCTTCCGATTCTTCGGACTGGTTTCCGAAATTTCGGACTATCCTCTGTCCGCGCAAATTTCTGAATCGGAGGTGAATCGGTTGCGTGTCGAAGAGTTCAAGCTTCTGGAACTTAGCAAGTGCTGCATAGAAAGTAGACTTGCTCATCCTGCATTCCCGCATGACGGCTTTCGGGTCGGATAGCTCTTGATAGCGATCGCCGAAGGGGTCAAGCGTGACCAGGTAGCCCCATAGCCTCCACTCTGCTGCAGTCAGTGGTGGATCGAGTCTTCGCAGTAGCTTTGCAGCTTGAGGAGTGAAGGGGTAGAACGTTTCGCTCATCCGTCCTCCTCGGTCGTTACGACTACACCTAAGTCACTGCATGTCGAGCGAATGGCAATCAGCTTCAGCGGGTCTGCTGTGCCAAACAAATGAATCTGCTTCCGGTGTTCTGGATAGAAGCCGCTATAGGCAAGAACTTGACCCAGTGCAGATTCCCAGTCGTTGATGTGCTTGACTTCAATCAGTTCGGTATCAGTCAGCAAATCAATTCGACCTGTAGCCGTCTTGACTTTGACCGGTCCGCCTAGCTCCTGGTGGAGGCGATCGTGCACCTGCTGTTCTGGGTTGTCTTGTTGCCTAAAGTTGACGTATGAGGTGGCATCAATAAAGCCCTTATCGTGCAGCGATCGGAGTGCCTTAGAGACTGTGCCTTTGCTCAGTTCAACGGCAGCGATGTCAATCACCTTCAGATCGAGCTGGCCTTCGGCAAAGGGGTCAAGGGTTCTGAGGTAGTAGAGAACGGCTATCTCTGCGGGTTTGAGCTGCCGTAAAACCGTGAGCCATTCCTCACCAGTGAGCTGATAGAAGGTCATGACTCACCCTCCACCGCTATAGGAAATGCCCAGGTCAGCACAGATCGCTCGAATGGCAGTTAGCTGGAGCAGGCTGACCTCACCAAACAAATCAATCCGCTTGCGATACGCTTGATGAGGCAGTACAGATACCCTGCTGGCGTGAGCAGTCCGTTTCCGGGGTCGTTGTACAGCCTCTCGTAAAGCACTTCATAGCAAGGCTTGCGCTTTTGCCGTTCTAGACGGTGCGCTTCTGGTTTATTTTCTTTTGTCACAGAATTGATCTTGGTTGATTAGCCTCCATCCGTACTGGAAGGGGGTGCTTCATTTAGCAGGGTGTGTCTAGGAGTCAGGCAGAGCGGGTCTGAAGCTGCTGTAACCGCTGAAAAATTTTTGGATGCGTTGACAGAAGAGGCACGCAAATATATGTTGCTGCTGGTGCTGCGTCCTCTTGATTCATCCGTGCCGCTGCCGGATACTAAGCCTCCTGCTTAATAAGTAGAGACGGATAAATGGGAATGGACGAGAAAAATCCTGTAGGCTGTTCTGGGGATAACGGAGCTTGAGGTGTAAGGCTGTAGGCGCTTACCCCAGGAGGGAACTGCTTCGCATCTCCCGCTGATTTGAATTTTCAAGGCGTAACTCTGTATTTCTAGAGCTTCACGTCCTGATGGGATATCCAACGGATAATGCTTTCTCCGCCAAGGGCTTTAACAATGTCGTCGTTGGTCTGCTGGCTCTTAGGCTCTGGTTCTTTCAAGGCTTTTCTGAGGGAGGATTCTAAGCCCTGTATAGTAGGAGGTTCCTCGCCTCGCTCTTTCCGAATGCAAATGATCTCCTGAGCGAGTCGATAGAGTGTCCAGCCTAGCTCCTGCATCCTCGCCTCGTAGATTTCCTTCCGTCCCATGAGCCTATTCATACAGTCTCTTTGCACTATAAAGAATAGCCTATGGGGGCGGTAGGTTGTCGGTCAGTTAGTCTTTATCGTAAAGGTCTAAACCTAAACCACATTTGGCGGCTCGTCTGAATGCCATTGATTCTGCATTACTAGAAGGATCACCATAGCTGGCACAATCTAGTAATTCCTGTCCGCTGGCTGTCCTGGTAAAGTCCCCCTCTTGCGCGTGAATGATCCAGTGATACAAAGCAGATAAAGCTACAAGGAGGAGCAGAGTGCTGTCTAGAACTTAGGTTTGATGGAGAAGTACAGGGGAAACAGGTAGATTTCCGACCTCAGTTGCCGCTTGTTATGAATTGGTAGCATAAAGTCACCACCTAACAAGTTGCTATACCGGAACGATGAGGCTGGTTGGTTGTTCGAGAGGTTGTCTACGTCCGGTAAGCTTAGTTGTTAGGCTTACATCTTGCAGTGCGTAGATTGTGACCCCAAAATCCACTTTGGATCATCGCTTTTGATAAGCTTTGGGTGTCACCCCTGTCATTTGACGGAAGACTTTTGTTAGATGAGTTTGATTTGCAAAGCCACAATCTAGAGCAATGTCGCTAATTGAAATTGCTTGCTGTTTCAGTAATTGCTTGGCTCGTTCCACACGTTGTTGCATCAAATACTGATAGGGCGCAATCCCCACCGATTGCTTGAAGGATCGGCTAAACTGGGATTCGCTCATGCTAGTCAGGCTTGCCAAATCCAAAATCGATAAATCTTGTGCCAAATTCTCCTTTATGTAATCAATGGCTCGCTCCAACTGTGATTGGGGTAAACCGTTGGCTTTAAACTCAAGCGAAGGTTTGCTGACTGCATAGTTCTGCAACAAACGAGCGGCAAGAGCTGTTCCCAATGACTCGCCATACAACCTGCCAGACATACAACCCGTTTGGATTTCCGTCTTGAGCGCGAGGGCTAATTGCTGGATTACCGGATCATCAATCGAAAACTGTGGAATCAGTTCTATTTCATGCTGCATCAATTCCTGAGTGGTTTGATTCAACAATGTTGGACAAATCGCAATCACCGAAAACTCGACTTCCTGATCCCAGCTTGTCCAACGACTTAGAAATGCTGGGATAACATCTACGCGACCGTTACCGTGGGCGTAGTGTTTAAATTTGCCGTCCAAACGACGCTCTGCCTGAAAGCAACTTTTGGGGTCTGTGATCACCAGTGAATGTTGTAGAAGGCAATGCTCCACCGTTTTGTGGGGAGGATGGCAGTAGTGGATGAAAGTTAACCCTTTCCATCCCGTATGATAGCTAGCAACTAGGGGTGTTTGTGGCAGCACTCGCGCTGCTTCCTGCTGGTTTGTAAGATCAAGTGTGGAGGTTGCATGATTCATGATGGGCTTTAACCCAGTCAAGATTTCACATCCCAAGCAGGATTAGGATAATTTTAGCAGAATTGGATGAGACGGCAGGTTGAGGCTAAGACTATTGTAGGGTGTCCACAAAAGGCGATAGTAGCGAGCATCCCAATAGAAGGGAGAAAATTCGTCCAATAGCAAGTTAGACACTGTCCCATCTCTTTCACCTACTTCTTATGCCAGATCAACCTGCACCAGAAATTGAGCTGCTACGCACAGCGTATGTCGCCTTTAACGCGCGTGACATTGATGCCGCCCTCGCCCTCATGACTCCCGACGTGCATTGGCCGAGAGCCTTCAAAGGTGGTTTTGTCTATGGACCTGAAGCAGTCCGCGCTTACTGGACAGAGCAGTGGAACGAGATCGATGGCCACGTCGAGCCGGTTGCCTTTCACCTAGAGGATGATGGGCAGATCTTGGTCGAGGTGCATCAGGTCGTGCGCGATCTGGACGGAACCGTACTTGCCGATGAGCACGTCGGCCACCGTTTCACCATTGAGCATGGCTTGATTCAAGGCATGGAAGTCTGTCCACTTCCATCGTCCAACCCTGGTGCCTAACAAGCGCAATGCACCGGAACTTTAAAGTATGGTGGTGAGTACCAGATGTTATTTGAGTCCGGTGATTGTGAACGTTGTGCTGCTATTGCCTGATGGTACGTTTCTATTCGTAAGCCTCTAACGGGCTAAAATTTCCCGATTTGCCCTTTCCTTCTCGCCTTCAAGGACGATTGGATCAAAGTTAACTTTGATCGTTTGCGCTATTTTCTTGCCATTGACAATCTCCTCGAAGGAGCCGGATGGAAAGTTGCAGTATCCTCGAAGTTCACTGATCAGTTTTCCACGGATATAGTCTCTCGCAAAACAATTTGCGTTGCTACCGGAGATGATAACCGTCCGAAACTGATCCCCAGCCCACAGCAAGCTTTTATCAACTGTCAGTTCAACAACAATTCGATTATCAGTTTTTCCTGTGCCCAAATCATTGTTAAAGACTTGTGTACTGAGAGGTTCTGGACTGCCGTTGTTGAAGGTGATTTGCCCTTCGGTAGTAGTGCGGACGGCAGGCAAGCAACCAGATAGAAGAATTAGAACGGACGAGAGCACCAATCCTAGTTTGTTCATTTTTGCTTAGTTCACGGCCTTTTCGCTATATGTGTCCTAACACATAAAATCTACTCACCTTTCTCTAAAAACATCATCAAATCTGTGACACTGCTATTTGTGGTCACGTTTATCCGGAGACACTCAATAGCTCGGTATTGTAGAAAAGACTTTCCGCGCCGGTATTTGACAACTTGTGAGGTTGCACAAGCTTAAAGTGAACTATCACATCTCATCAGCATTTCTGGATGTCGATCAATTTCCCTAAATCAAATAACGGTGCATGGAATATTTCTTTTGCCATCTCTCACCCAACAGAAGTGTATGTAAAGCTCGAAGATTAGTGACCTTGACAGCAGCATAACAACGCTGTTGGAGCAGACTGAATCAATCTGTTGGTGCGAATGCAAAGCTTATGAACAGTAGCTGAACAGCACTGTTATCTCGCTCCGCACCAAGGTGTTGCACTCGTCCATCAGTTTGGTTGGCACAGCAGCAAACACCGCGTTAATGACCGGTTGTGACAGTGGTTTGAGGTTGATTGAAAAGTGGTAAAGCAGTGCCAAGAGCGATCGGGTGTGACGGTGATTGAGGGCGATCGAGTGAGAGTGAGAGTGAGAGGTTGAGAGGTTGAGAGGTTGAGGGGCGGTATCAAGATAACTGTAATGCAGGCGGGCTGCTGGTAGGGCGATCGGTGTTGTAGTTTAGGATATTGGCAGCCACTGATTTTTGCCCTTAGCGGCTCGTTTTCCCCATACTTGTGTACTGTTTCAATCCCGTAGCAATTCCCATAATGGACATATGACTCAACGCGTTCGTAGAGTAGCCATCCTCATCATTGTCACCCTTATCATCATTGGCATCATTCACAGTGGCACGCGCTGGTTATTTGGCAAATCCGTTTTCTCGTCAAGGAGTCAACAGGTGCAGAATTTGGAAACAGTATTCGCGATGATTGAGCAATACCGTGTTACCGATTATCGGAATCAGGATTGGTGCAAGAACATAGCCTACGCTGGTGGTCAATTCTCCGAGACAACGCATCCCGCAACCTGTAATCTCTTTGCGGGTCCGGCACCGTCCTTTACGCCCCCCGCGACAGCAGTTTTCAATTCCATTACCCAAGTGCTGCATCAATCAGGGGTTCGTATTGCGATTTTTGACGCGGACTTCACGCAGCGGGTCGTATTCGCTCTGCTCGATTCGATATTATTAACCTGGCAAGTATAGAGAGTGCATAAGGTCAGGCAGCATAAGCAATGGCAGGATGTTTAAAGTACCGCACGATGCGCCCCGGCAACTTCTGAAGCTTATGCAGATGA
>NZ_JAMPLI010000067.1:0-21029 GCF_039962475.1 Leptolyngbya sp. GB1-A1
CTATCTCCGATTGAACTCTGTTGGTCGAAACTCAAGCAGTTTCTTCGCTCAAAAGCGGCTCGCACCGATCAAGCCCTCGACCAAGCGATGACGGAAGCAGTTCAGTTCATTACTGAAGATGACGCCATTGGTTGGTTCAATCACTGTGGTCTATTCACATGAAATTTGCTGTAAGAGTTTTTGGTTAAATGCACACCCGTTCTTGAGGGACTTCAAAAACTTGGAGTTTCCTCGAAGTTTTTATAGAGTTTTAATATTCGATCGCCGAACAAATTGCGAAACAGACTCCAGGACGAATCGCTATGAAAACTTACGACTGGCTGGTAGTGGGCAGTGGGCTGGCGGGTTCTGCGCTGGGATATGAGCTGGCGCGGGCAGGATATCGCGTTTTGATGCTAGAACAGTCTGCCACAGCCAGTTCTCCTACAACCCATAATGCGACCCAGTGCAGCTATGGCGGTATTGCTTACTGGTCGGGCACAACGCCCTTGATGCGCCAGCTTTGCCAGGAAGGACTTGAACTGCACCGCACCCTATCTGCCGAGCTAGACAGCGATACCGAATACCGCGAAGTAGATTTGCTGCTGACGATCGACCCCGATCGCGATCCGCAAGCTGTCGCCTCAGCCTACAGCAAAATGGATGTCGTCCCAACCCTGGTTGATTCTGTGATTGCCTGTGAGCTGGAGCCTCTGCTTAATCCTGATGCCATTGCCGCCGCGCTAGTTGTG
This sequence comes from Leptolyngbya sp. GB1-A1, assembly GCF_039962475.1. NCBI lineage: Bacteria > Bacillati > Cyanobacteriota > Cyanophyceae > Leptolyngbyales > Leptolyngbyaceae > Leptolyngbya > Leptolyngbya sp. GB1-A1. Next base: position 732 of record NZ_JAMPLI010000067.1, read on the forward strand.
AAGCATGGGCACGTTTCTCCAGAAGCAATCGTTCGGGCCTATCAGCAGGCGTTTCTGCGCTTGGGCGGCGAGATTTGCTATGAGCAGGTGACAGGATTCTGGCAATCTGAAGCTGATCTCTCCCGTTACCAGGGAGTTCAGACTGAGACAAGCCACTATGTTGGTGAGAATGTGGTGGTTTGTGCTGGAGGGTTGAGCCGATCGCTGTTTCGCAAAGCAGGTCTGGCAGTTCGCCTTTATGCCACGATCGCCGAACTCATCGAACTGCCGCCTGGAGAAGTACGCTTGCAGTCGCTTGTCATGCCTGCGGAGCTAAAGCGATTTGAGCTAGAGGCAGCTGCCGGAGCAGTAGACTCGCTTTGGAATGAACCCGATCAGGAAATTACCCCTGCCATTCTTGATGCTGGAATCGTGCAGTTTCGCGACGGGCGCATCCGCTTTGGACAAATCAGCCGCGTTCTCAGCAATCCCCTGACCCCAACCGAAGCGTTAGGTGGGGAACAGGCAATGCGATCGGCGATTGGTCGTCTGATGCCTGCATTGAAGGATCAGCCCGGACAATGGCGCAGTTGCCCGGTGGCATTTAGCTGCGATCGGCTTCCTCTAGTAGGTGCAGTTCCTGATCGAGCCGGAATTCATGTTTTTTCAGGCTTTGGCAATCCGTTTGCCATTCTGCCGCCCCTTGCCCGTCGCTTTGCCTACCACGCTGCCGGACAGCCCGATCCTCTGCTGCTTCAGCTTTCTCCAGCTCGATTTTAAATGTCGATCGCTTCTGGCGGACAGACTGTTTGAAAGAAGAGCCACTCATTCCCCAGCCCTTTCTCCCAGCCACCCTAAACAGGTGGGCAAAGGGAAGCAAGACAATAAATCGTCAGATCGTTAATGAGATCCAAAGTCCCTTGCCTCCAAACAGTAAACAGGCGGGAGAGGGATTTAGGGTGAGGGCAAGCATTTGTGCAGGAGCATTCATGCAGGAGACATGATGATCGCGATCGCACTCGCAACCAGGAATGAAACCAATTTTTAAAGCAGGTCTAAAGCAAGCCTAAAGCAGGTCTAAAGCAAGCCTAAAGCAGGTCTATTGATCCCTCTGAAGCAAACCGTGAATTTCCTGCTTCTGATTCAAAGACCGAAGCACAGATATTCGCTAAACTGGGTTTAAAGCTATTCTAAGTCCGTAGAGGATTTTGACACCCAAGGGCAGTTTGTATGTACCTCCTTTTGCAAGCCTTACAGACCTTTATCGGCATTTACACTGCTTTGCTGTTCATTCGGATTTTGCTGAGCTGGTTCCCCAATATTGACTGGTACAATCAGCCTTGGGCAATTCTGAGTCAACTCACCGACCCTTATCTCAATCTGTTTCGATCGATTATTCCCCCGCTCGGCGGCATGGACTTCTCACCGATTCTGGCACTGCTGCTGCTGCAAGTTCTGTCCTCACTCTTTACGCAGGCGGTTGCTGCCTCGCTTTAAGGGTTTAAGCCTGAATCACTACAACAAAGGGGGCATCTCAACCCCCTCTTTTTTATCGGCATTAACTTTTGTTGGTGTTGCTATCGCACGCCCAACACGAGTCATTTCACAGCAAACAAGTGTCTCTCAGCTAAATCTCTCAGTTAAATCATTCCTTCAGGTAGAGCAGTCCCCGTTAAATCTGCCCCTGACAAATTGGCTCCCCAAAGGTGAGTTTGTCGCAGGTCTGCCTGAGCAAGATTGGCATGGCTGAGATTGGCTCCGGTGAGATTTGCCCCTGACAAATTGGCTCGTTTCAAATCAGCATGGCTCAGATCAGCCTGGGTCAAATTGGCTTCGCACAGGGTTGCTTCATGCAGAATTGCGTTTTGAAAATTTACCTGCACTAGCAACGCTTGATATAAATTTGCGCCCGACAAATTCGATTGGTTTAAGTCCGAGCGCCAGAAACGGGCATCGCTCAAATTTGCCAAAGTGAGATTCGCATGGCTCAAGTTCGATCGAGTCAGCCGCGCTCGATACAGGGTTGCGCTGGAGAGGTCAGCACCCGACAAAACTGCCATGCTGAGGTTGGCTTCGCGTAGGTCAGCATTTTGCAGGGTGGCTCGATCGCAGATAGCTTCTCGTAAATCAGCTTGTCGTAGACGGGCTTTGGTGAGAATTGCCTGACTCAAATCAGCAGTATAAAGTCTGGCAGCAGTAAGATCTGCTTCAGTCAAATTTGCTCCTCGAAAATTGCCTAAACAGCAGTCTGCATGGGAAAGGTTGGCGTAGCTCAGATTTGTCTTCAACAACAGTGCCTCCCGCAGATTCGATCGCCGCAAATTTGCCATCGAAAGCGAAGCTGCCGAACCGTTAATCGATCTCAAATCGGCTCCATGCAGGTTAGCTTCGCGCAGGTCAGCTCCGACTAAGTTGGCTTCGCGCAGGTCAGCTTCTTCCAGGTTCGCAGTGTAGAAAATGGCTTCCTGAAGATCCGATCGCCTCAAGTCGGCTTGTCGCAGGTTTGCCATTGAGAAATCGGCAGCGTTCAGCACCACATCGCGTAAATTTGCCTGGTGCAAACTGACCTCGCGCAAATCCATCTGATGCAAACTGACCCGGCTGAGGTCAGGAAACGTTGCCGAATGTTGCCGTCGCCAGTGGTTCCAAACTGCAACTCCTTGCCTGAGCCGCATCAGATGCTCTTGATTTGCCATGAAGGTGTGTTTTTCCTGCATCCGCCGTCTGAAACTGCTGCGTGTTGCTTTGCAGATACCGCAAGGTTCGTTGCGCTTATGCCCTCGGCTAGTAAAGGACAAACTGAAGGTTTACTTCTGTCTTGTCCTTAATGTGCCCTGTCAGGAATTAGAAACTTGCACGATTGCCCTATAGGGGAACTGCTTTGCAACGCCTCTCGGCGCACCCTGAGCCATTGCTTTCCTCAATTCAGTTTTCCTCGTTGGTGCGCTGTTGTATCTCACTACAGCAACAAAAAAGGGACTCCCGACAGGAAGTACCCTAATTAACGTGATGACTCACATAATGAAGTTGGCTGTTATCCGGTTCTGTAGAATAGGTTCCCTATACAGCCAGAGCGCTCTGCCGCGATTAGAAGTTCATTTCAGCCGCCTGCACGCGCTCAATTTGCTTCTTCTTCAGCACCAGCATAATTTGTGACAGCGTGACGGCTGCCAGGAATGCTATCAATCCCTTGACGCGATTGGGGCTTTGAAGCACGATTTCTGCATCTTGTTGACCAAAGCCGCCCACGTTGGGGTTATTAGTCAGAGCCGATCCTGCAACCACCTGATCGCCCTCAGAGACCATGATCTGCGGACCTGCCGGAATCGTTTCCGTCACCGTGTTACCGTCTTCGGACTGGATGGCGATCGAGTAGCCGTTGTCGTCAGTTTTGGTGATTTGGGCGATCGTGCCTGCAACCGAAGCATTGAAGACATTGTTATTGCTCTTTTCGCCTGTAGGGTAAACCTGTCCGCGTCCACGATTGCCGCCCAAGTGAACCGAGTATTTACCAAAATGAACCGACTTATCCTGCGCCGGATCAGGAGAAAGCACCGGGAAAACAATTTCCTGATACTGATCGCCCGGCAGCGGACCCACCAGCACGACATTGTCCTGGATTTCGCTATAGGGCTGGAACAGATAGCCCGGACCGACTTCTTCCTTCATTTCTTCGGGAATTCGGTCTTCCGGCGCAATCTTGAATCCTTCGGGCAGCATCAGCACTGCACCCACGTTCAGTCCGCCTAGTTCGCCGTTGCCCTGCACCTGCTGCGCGCTGAGATCATAAGGAATTTTGACCACCGCTTTAAATACGGTGTCAGGCAGAACTGCCTGGGGCACTTCCACGTCCACAGGCTTCGCTGCCAGGTGGCAGTTGGCACACACGATACGTCCAGTCGCTTCACGGGGCGTTTCGTAGTTTTGCTGCGCCCAGAAAGGATAGGCAGCCGCCGCACGAGGAATGAGCAGATCGCTGCCAAAGAACAGAGTCAGGGTCGCTAGCAGTGCCAGAGAACCTTTCAGAATGGCTTGCTTGCCCTGAGAAAATCGCGTTGACCAGAAAGCTAATTTCATGAGTAACAGGGGTTGAATATCAGATTTGATCGAATTAAGGCCAGATTCCGTGCCCTATGACCACCAGGGTTTTTCGCCCGTGCGGAAGTCGGTTTCCGTCCACTGAGTAAAGACCACTTTGTCGTCTTCGTTCACGTCTGCATGAACAAGTGCCAGAGACAGCGGAGCCGGACCGCGGACGACTTTCCCTTCGTTGTTGTACTGCGAACCGTGGCAGGGGCAGATGAATTTGTTTTCGCTGGCATTCCAGGGAACTACGCAGCCCAGGTGTGTACAGACGGCGTTGAGTCCATAGCTGGCGATCGTCTCTGCATCTTCAACCACAATGTAAGTCGGGTCGCCTTTCAAGCCTTGTGCCAGAGCACGCTCTCTGGGCTTATGGGTTGCCAGAAAATTTTTAGCGGTGACATCGTTACCCAGCGCGTCTTTTGCGGTGACTCCTCCACCTGCACCACCGCTCGACACCGGGATAAAGTATTTGACCACCGGATAAAGTGCGCCCAGAGCTGTTCCGGTCACTGCACCGAAAGTCAGAAGGTTCATGAATTGTCGTCGCCCCATATCGGGGACATCGGGGGTTCCAGAGATTTGAGCCATGATTATTTCGATCGAGTTAAACGGTTAGCGAGTTGGTCAGGGGATGAATCAGCAGATTTGCGTTAAGTTCTGTATCTTTTCTGCGTTTTTTATAGCGGCACTCTCATCCCGCAGATACAGAAAGTAAGCTTATCTAATGACGGTGAGGCAAAGAAAAATGCTTGTGTTGCTGATTGTACAGCCAATCGATCGCAGCACTTTCGCACTCCCCTTGTATTTTACAACTTAACCTTACTTTGCTTAATGATAAGGTGAGCAAGATAGGAGAGATTCAGGGTTTAGACCTCTGCCGCCAGGGAGAAACCTTTGGGAGTGCGCGGAAGGCAGGCGAATTCAGTAAAATAACTTTGCCAGAGATCTATTCTTCTCACTCATACGACTGCTTCACTCATACGACTGCTTAGATCAACTGCTTACTTTTACTGCTCATCTATCGCTCACAAGATTTACGATGCGTTATTACACAATTCGATCGCCCTTTTTGCGGCTCAGCGCTCTCCCGCTCACCGTTGCCGGACTGGTCGCTTTTTCGCTGCCTGCGGGTTCAGTTACCCAGGAGTATCGCACCACGCCCCTCGGAGACAGACCTAGAGACTACGAAGTCTGTGTCAATGCCCTGTCTGGCTTGCAGCTTGCATCAACTGACGTGGCAGCCGCCTGCGCAGCCGCTTTGTTTCCCCGCTCGCTGGGTGAATGTGTGAGCCGAATTAATGGAGATACGACGATCACAGCAAATGATGCACTGTCAAATTGTCGGCGAGTGCGTCGCCCAAATGACCTGGCAACCTGCGTCATCAGTATCAGCGACGGCAGTAGTGGAGGCACCGTTTTAACCAATGTGTTGGACAACTGTCGCCGGAGTTTGCTGCCCGTTCGCTTCTCTAGCTGTGTCGTGGGGCTGCGGAGCGGGATTTCTGCCTTGTCTACCGATGAAGCGATGGTGAACTGCATTGCCTCCAGCGATCGTCCCCGCGACTTTTTGCCCAGCTTTATTCCCAGTGGTCAAGAAATTCCGCTTCCGGGCGCTGCGATCGATACAACAACAGGCACGGGCATCAACACAGGTACGGGGACAACCATCGACGCAGAGGTAGATACGACGGGAACGGGTACTGGAACAGTCACTGCTCCTCCTTCAATCCCTGCTCTTTATTAATGGGGTGGAGCAGGAATAGGGGTAGATACCGGAACGAATACTGGTGAGTCTGCTGGAGAGTCCTGCTCCGACTTCCTGAAAGTGTTGAAGAACGCGAAAAGGCATGAAAAAGCAGGTGAGATAAAGATGCTGGGTTGGCGCTGTATCCAACCTGCTTTTCAGATTTTGCAATTCCTTTGCTCTACTCGCCCGTCGTCACCCGCGAACAGTCACGATTTCGGTTACGAACCTGATTAATCGTGCGGCACTGTTCCCAGGCAATCTGGCGCACCAGGTTGGGCGGCAACTGTGCCTGTTTTGCTAACGCCTGCCGGAAAAGACGAATGCTTTCCTGTCCGTTACCCTGCTTTCTCAAAATTTGCGCTTTGAGGTAGAGCAGTTCGGGATTGTTGGGCGTTTGCTGAAGGGCAGCATCTACGGCGGCGAGAGCCTCAGCAGGCTTATCCAGATCTCGATAGGCGATCGCAATCCCCCGCTGAGCGAGATACTGAGGTGCAGCACGGGTTTGCAGTCGCTCGATTGCCTGCTCTGGATTGGCAAACGGCAGATTCACTGCCAGCATTAGATCCATATAGCCTTTGAGCAAATTGAGTTCTGGGTCGTTGGGATTAATCTCCTCTGCTTCGCCTAGATGCCGAAAGACCTGCTGAAGTCTTGTCAAAACCTGTGGCGTTGCCCGTACCGTGCCCTGAGTCGAGAGGCTGTGCGCCCCTTCCAGAAATAAACCTGTTGCAATATAGAGATTGCCCCGTAGGGGATCAGCCTGAACGAGCCGTTCTGCAGTTTCGCGGGTCAGTCGAGCGTTGTCGCCCATCACTTCCCAGTCCTGATCAATATAAGCAAGGGAAGCTTTCATCGCATAGGCAAGCGGCTCATTCGGTTCTGCGTTTTGCAAAAGCTGCGCTGCCTGCTGGTAGTTGCCTTGCTCAAACAGTGACCGGAAAGCGGCTTCTGTTCGATCGCCCACCTCATGCGGGTTTGCAGTACGGAAAGGATCTGCCTGAGCGGGACTAATCCAGCTTGTAAGCGTGAGCGTCAGTGTACCTGCGACTGCTGCTGTGACCTGCCGCCATCGGGAAGGTTTGGCTCGGAAGGAGAATGACATAGCGAATCACCGTAGGTCTAAACGTTAGTGAGGACTAAAGAGGACTAAGAAAAGAAAGGACGGAAAAGGTCAAATCACCCCGAATTGAAGCGTTTTCTCAAGCAGGAATTGGCAATCAGTGAGGCAAGCCACTGCCTAACCGCAGATCCGTCTACCTGGAAAATGTGATTTAGTTGTGATCTAAGGTACAAAATCGAGTGCCGCTTCTCAGAATTATGGTAACGCCCAAGCGTGAAGTCGGGGAGTAAAGGCAGGTAATTGCCTTGACGCGATCGATCGCGCTAGGTTCCGTGGTGCTTTTCCCTTCCGCTGCCTTCCTCGACTACTATGGAAACATGCTGCCGGGTTGAATCTGCCCCAGCCCTCATTCGTGTCGCGATCGTGAATGCTCTATCTTAAAGATTTAACCTATCATCCGGCAGCCACCCCTGCCCCGATTCTGAAATCTGTTCAGCTTGAACTGGCTCCGCAGCAGCTTGGGCTAATTGTCGGTCCGAGCGGATCGGGCAAAAGTACGCTGCTGGAAATTTTGGCGGGTCTGGCAAAGAAAACCTCTGGCAGCCTATTTTGGCGCGAGCAAGAGCTAACGCCGGATCAGCTTCAGCAGCTTGCCGGACTGGTGTTCCAGTTTCCCGAACGGCACTTTTGCGGACATACCATTCTGGAAGAACTGCGCCTCGGGCATCCGGAACTCGGCAAAGAGCGAATCGATCGCGCTTTAGAAGCCGTCAGGCTGGATCACATTTCGCTTCAGGCTTCACCTCGATCGCTAAGCGGTGGACAGCAAAGACGTCTTGCCCTTGCGGTGCAGCTTATTCGTCAGCCTGGGGTGCTGCTGCTGGATGAACCCACTGCGGGGCTGGACTGGTCAATGCGCCGTCAGCTTATTTCTTTGCTAGCAGAGCTAAAGCGCGAATGGAGTTTGCTCGTTGTTTCCCATGAACCGGGTGAAATTGCGGGCATCGCCGATTGCTGTTGGACACTGCAACACGGAGAACTAGCTGCGTCTGATCCAGAATCGCTGCTAGATAAGGAAACGGTTGTGCAGGGATGAGCCAGCAGGAATCCAGCATTGAAGCCCCTCACGAAACAGCGTTGCCAGAACTCGCTGAAGTATGGCAAAAGACAATCGGCTGGCAGCCCACCCCAGAACAGCAGCAGCAATTTCAGCAGCTTTACCGAGCGATTCTCACAGGCAATCGTCAGCTTAATCTGACCCGGATTACCGAGCCGCAAGAATTCTGGGAAAAGCACCTCTGGGACTCACTGCGCGGCATTCAACCCTGGATTTGTTCAACTGATTCTGATGCAAATGCTTTGAGGGCGATGCGAAGCAGTTCCCCCGTCACGGTAATCGACATTGGAACTGGAGCCGGATTTCCCGGTGTGCCTGCGGCGATCGTTTGTCCGCACTGGCAAATGACGCTACTCGACTCGACCCGCAAAAAAATTGCTTTTATTGACACGCTGCTCGCCCATCTGGAATTGCCGAACGCCAAAACCCTGGTCGCTCGGGTAGAAGCGATCGGACAACAGAGTAACTATCGCGATCGATACGATTTGGCTCTGATTCGGGCGGTTTCTGCTGCGTCGGTTTGTGCCGAGTATGCGCTGCCGCTCCTGAAGCAGGGAGGCACGGCGATACTTTATCGCGGACAGTGGACAGACGAAGAACAAACCGGCCTCGATCGCGCTTTAGCACCGCTGGGCGGTAAGCAGGTGTTTATTGATGCCTTCACGACTCCTTTTACTGGAAGCGTTCGCCACTGTATTCACATTCAGAAAGAGAAGCCAACTCCGATCGAGTTTCCGAGGGCGATCGGAGTGCCGACGCAGAAACCCTTAGGATAAGTTCAACGGCAGAGATTAGACTTTCACCGTACTCTCACTGGCTGTCTTTGGCAGCGAAGAGGAGGCATAGTTTTCATTGCGTGAGTTACGCCAGGAGCGTATTTCTCGCTTTACCTTCCTTATAAAGAGGTTGAGTCGTGTGTCTCGGACACCTGCCCAGGCAGTCTGATCAAGGTAATGTTCAAATAAAGGAATTGCAGGATGATTGCAGGCCAAATGCCACGGCTTAGAGATGGCATAGTGAACAATCAAAGGATCATCGAGAACGGACTGATAAGTTTCTGGATCATCAAAAGGGCTTTCTTTCCAGTCAGAAAACTCATAGATTTGCGGCATTTGATTCCAGCGCGGATCAAGCTCGCCCCATTGCCCTTCTAAAACTGCATTGAGAGCATCCTGATCAGGATCGTGAATCGTCGCTCGATTCTGTTCAATAAATTCAAGCGCCTTCGCCCCAATGCGATCTTCCCGCCATTTCTGAAGATTAATTACTAACAATCCACTGTTGAAGTATAAAGAATCAGGATTTAATCCCAGTTCCTTATAGTTACTCAAACCTGGAACGAGCGAGAATAAATGGGGGTATCCATTCCGGATTGCCAAGACAGGTTTGTCTCCCAGCTCAACCTGCCACAGCTCTTCTAGCGGCCCCAGAACAACCATGTCGCTGTCTAGATAAATTACTTTTTCGAATTCTTTTGGTAAAACCTCTGTGACCAAGAGACGGTAATAAGCAGCAACAGTGAGATACCGTAGTTCCGGCAGGTTTTTATACTGATTCCGATCAATCTGAATCCACTGTATTTCTAATTGATTCGATCGAAGAGAGGATTCAATTTTTCGTTTCGTTGCTTTTTTAATGCCGCCATCCATAATGAAGAGTAGGATTTTCGTTGCTTTGCTTGCCAAATTAGACAGTACTGAGTAGATCGTCACTGTCAGGGGCATTGCGTAAATTTCATCGGCTGAGCAAACGACAACGATCGGCTGAGCATCAGGAATATGAGATTGCATGAAACTGAATCTGTTCAACGGTTTATGTTTTCTTATGTCTTCTGTCGTAGCTTCTACTTATCACTTCTCTAGTCTCCTGAGGAGTAGTTGAAGCCTTATCAACATAAGTTTGTTTAGTTAGTTCTAACTCTATCTTCTATAAACAACCCTGATTTACCGGATTTTAATATCAATTAAAGCACTATCTTACTCACAATATTTAAGATGGCTTGGAACTAAACTTCAATAGATAACTTTATGCAGTGTCTCCAGTTGAAAACTGGTTCTGTCGCAATCACTTACCGTAATAAAAATCTGTAAGGGCAGCTCGTGAACTGCCCCTACCAATCTGTAACTCTGCTTCGAGAACTGACTTAGCTTCCGCGACACTTAGAGCATTAGACGTTCAAACTAATTTCCATATGCCACGCAACGCCTTGTCAATCCAGCATTAAACTGCAACGGCTTCTTTCACTGGAGCAAAGTAGGCATCTTGCTCTGCTCGCAGCTTGTCGCACAGACGACCTTCTGGCAGTTCCACATCGTCGTAGGTCAACGCTTGGTCTTTGGGGATATCTCGCTTCAAACGGCATCCTTCTGCTAAGCCGATCGGCAGGAGCCGCTGCTTCTGCGTGATTTCAGCGGTTTCGCATTCGCCGTAGGTCATGTAATAGCCCAAACCATCAAGCGTTTCGCCTGCCTTCAGGTCAATCTTGGCAGTGGTGATTACATCGACCTTCGGACCGGCGATCGGAGCCATGACTGCATCCTTAAACAGGACCACGCGGGCAACCGACAGCGGAACTTCAAAGTGGCAGAGGTGATAGGGCGTGTAGAAGCTGTACAGCGGACCTTCGCCCAGCTTGTAAAGGTTCAGGTAGTGCTGCTGCTTGAGGTCATCGTGGGTTGCGAACACAAACACACCCGGACCCGGACGAACCCCAACCACATAATCCACAATGCCGCCCAGCTCTTTTAATTGGTCGACGTCATACATTTTGGTGCAGTCGTCGATATGTCCGGTGTACTTGAGGTTGAATCGCTCAACCAGTTCGTCCTTGTGACGATTGAAGTCATAGCCATACATCCCGCGCTTGGCGACAGTCATGCCAGTTGCATTCGCCACGATCGCCTGCTCAAAGGAAATCTTCGTTCCATCGGCAAAGCTCGTCACCATGTGCGCTTTTTGTCCCCACTGCTTGGCAAAGCCTTCCTGCGTGGTGGGGTTGCGGTAGGGGTCTTGCAGACCTTTGATATTGCCGCAGAGCAGTGGGGTGAGTCCGATGCTCTTGACAAACCGATAAAGGTTCATCTGCACACCGGGCTGATCGCCGTCGCAGGCAGAAAGAATCACGCCCGCTTTATCGGCATATACCTTCAGAATGGGTCCGATCGTGCCGTCCAGCTCAGCGTTCATCAGAATAACGTGCTTTTTGTGAGCAAATGCTTCCAGCACCACATGAGCACCAAACTCGATCGCGCCCGTGACTTCCACAATCGCATCGATGCCTTCGGCACGGCAGAGCAACAAGGCATCGTCGGTAACGGCATATTTGCCCTGGGCAATCGTAGCTTCTAGATCGGCAACGGTATTGACCACCCGTGCATCTTCAATACCTACTTCGGTGTAAGCCCGCTTTGCACCATCCAGGCTGCGGTTGGAAATCGCAACCAGTTCCATTCCCGGAACAGAATTCACAATTTGATTCGCAATCCCACGCCCCATGAAGCCTGCGCCAACCATCGCAACACGAACAGGATTTCCAGCTTCAGCGCGTGCTTGCAAAGCAGTATCAACAATAAACATTCAAAAACTCCCTATAAATCTAAAACAAAACGTTTTACTTGACCTTTATTCCAGGCCCCTGTTGAGGTAGCCAATCATCAATTTCTGGTTAGGCTCTTGGTTGAACCATGCGGGGGAATGCGGGTTTGAGGACACTTGATCGCTCTTTGGAAAACAGGGCAGGCAATAAGTCATTCGCGAGAAGGCTCTTGATGTAGCCAATCTTGAATCCCATCCCCCAGCACCAAAGCGCAAAGCCACCCCTGCCACGCCGGATATTAAACGTACTCATTAAATACAGTTTGATGCCACTTACTAAGTAGGAAGACATCGAAACCAATTCTTTGAGTAGGGTGTACCACCCAAACGAACGGTCGCTGTAGCGCAATAGCAGCGGTACATGATCCCATCCCCAGTTCTGCGCCTGTCGGTACATGGCTGCATAACTATGACGCAGGCGATAGTGAACAACAGCATCTGGAGCGAAGTGTAAGGGAAATCTTGCAAGCTGAATTCTCCAGCAATAGTCAGCATCCCATGCAGTAGAGACTTCCAAATTAAAATCTCCAACTGCTTCGTACACCGAACGCTTCATTCCCAGATTACAGCCGAAGGAGAACGGGAGATGGGGAGGATGCGGAATGTCGCTGTCCATTAACCCTTCTGACTGATACCACTTGCCGTAATTACAGGCTGCAACGAGCCAGGGTTCATTTAACCTCGTGTATTCTAATGGTCCCGCAACACTGTCATAAAGACAGAGTGCTTCCGCCATTGCCGCTAACCAACTGGGAGAGACTTCATCATCTGCTTCACAGAAGCAAAATGCGTCTCCTGAAGCTGCTTTTACGCCTGTATTGTAGGAATGCGCTACGCCAAGCCGGGGTTTTGAAAAATCGTGAGCCTGAACAATTTTTAGATCAGGAAGACGATCGCGATACTGCTCAACAATTTTCATGGAATCATCCGTTGAGCCATTGTTCACCACAACTAGCTCCCACTCGCCACCCCATTGCTGGTTTACCAGTGCTTCTAACTGAACTGCGATCGTTGCAGCACCGTTATAACACGGGAGAATAACACTAATCTTCATGAAACATCCTAGAGAAATCAGAAAATTGTCAGTTCGTACAGATGCGATCGCCCCTCATCCTCTTGCTTAGACGGGTGTAGCAGGAACAAAAGACCCTGACTTACACCCATCTGGCTCAAAGAAATTAACCCTAAACGGGAACTGGTTCAAACAGTGCCCAGTTTGCATCTTTCTCCGAAATGACCGTTACAGGCATGGGCCACTGAATCCCAAAGGTAGGATCGTTGTACCGAAGTCCCCGCTCATAGCCGGGAGTGTAGAACTCGCCCACTTGATAAGTCACTTCAGCCCCATCGGTGAGTGCCTGATAGCCGTGAGCAAACATCTCTGGAACATATAGCGCACGATGGTTTTCTTCCGTGAGTTCCACGCCGATGTGCTGCATATAGGTCGGCGAATCGGGGCGCATATCAATAATCACGTCATAGATTGCGCCCTTCGTGCAGCGAACCAGCTTCGTTTCACAGGCAGGAGCAACCTGATAATGCATACCGCGCAGGGTTCCCGCCTTGTAGTTGTAAGACAGGTTGCACTGAGCAACGGTCGGCTTTAGCCCGTGAGCTTCAAACTCTTGTGCACAGAAAGTCCGGGCAAAAGCACCGCGATTGTCTTCGCGCAGTTCCAGGTCAATGATGAATGCGCCTTTTAGCTTTGTTTCGGTAAAAATCATTACTTGCTCCAGAAGAAATCTTTGTCAATTTGCTGAGTGCGAATCAGGTATTCCAACTGCTTCAGACGAGTAAACCCTCTCGACTCGAAGATTTCTTGAGTCATGTCGATTTGGCTGAACACGTCAAAAAGCTGCTGTGCGCCGCGCTGGGCATTCCACTCACACTTAAAGCCAGGAAGCTGGGTGTTGATTTTCTCGAAGGATACCCGATAGCTGCGGTTGTCTGAACCGTTGTTGCCAAAGCTGACGGCGCAGCCCTTAAAGACATCTGCAACAATTTCGGCAATCTCTCTTACCTGGTAGTTATTGGCGGTATCGCCCACGTTGAAGATTTGATTGTGAACAATGTCGCGGGGGGCTTCCAGCGTGCAGATCAGAGCCTTAGCAATATCTAGCGCGTGAACCAGAGGACGCCAGGGTGTGCCGTCGCTGGTCATTTTAATTTCTTTGGTCGTCCAGGCAAGACCCGACAGGTTGTTCAACACAATATCGAAGCGCATCCGGGGGGAAGCCCCAAAGGCGGTCGCATTTCGCATGAAGGTGGGTGAGAAGTCGTCGTCTGCCATCTTGGTGACATCGCGCTCGACCATCGCTTTACACTCAGCATAGGCGGTCTGAGGATTCACAGGCGTTTCTTCCGTTACGTCTCCTGCGCTAGCAACGCCATACACGCTGCAAGAAGACATATACACAAACCGCCGCACTCCGGCTTGCTTGGCTAACTCTGCCAGACGTACTGACCCTTTGTGGTTAATCTCGTAGGTAATGTGGGGTGCGAGTTGTCCGGTGGGGTCGTTTGATAGTTCAGCCATGTGAACGATCGCATCAACACCTTGCAGGTCTTCGACCGTGATGTGGCGAATGTCCTTGTTCAGCGTTTTTGCCGTGAGGGAAGTGCCGTTGTAAAGCCAGCCGACCTTGTAGTAACCCGTGTCAACTGCAATCACTTCGTGTCCCCGCTCCATCAACAAGGGAGCAAAGAGAGAACCGAGGTAGCCTTCTGTGCCAGTAACGAAAACTTTCATGATGTTAGTGCTTGTAGTGCAAAAGAGTACAAAATGAGGCGAACAACCTGAAGGATGAACTACAGGGCAACCGTTGTCCGCTCGGGGGCAGGAATTTGCGCGGCGACCGCTTTACCAATCTCGAGCGAGGAGGTTGCTGCCGGAGAAGGCGCATTGCAAACATGGATCGATCGATCGCCCGGAATAATCAGAAAATCATCGACCAGTTTGCCGTCATCCATTAATGCCTGTGCCCGGACGCCTGCATGGGTGGGGATGACATCGTCCATCTGCACATCGGGGATGAGACGCTGCAAACTGTGAACAAATGCCGCTTTGCTGAACGATCGCACGATTTCTTTAAAGCCTTCGTCATAGTGCTTAGCTGCCAGCTTCCAGAAACCGGGGAAGGCCATGACTTCCGCAAAATCGCGCAGGTCAAAATCGGTCTTTTTGTAACCTTCGCGCTTCAGGCTTAAAACGGCGTTGGGTCCAGCGTGGACGGTTCCGTCAATCATGCGCGTGAAGTGAACCCCTAAGAACGGAAAATCAGGATTGGGAACCGGATAAATCAAGCCCTTGACCAGATATCGCTTTTCGGGGGTCAGTTCGTAATATTCACCGCGAAAGGGAACGATTTTCGCTTGTGGATCAACGCCGCCCAGTTTGGCAACGCGATCGCTCTGCAACCCAGCACAGTTCACCACAAACCGCGCCGAGAAATCGCCCTGATTCGTCTCAACAACCTGTCCCTGTGCTGTACTTTTGATTTTGAGAACACGGGTATTGAGGCGAAGATCGCCGCCCTGCTGCTCAATCAATTCGGCATATTTTTGGGCAACTTTCTTATAGTCAGCAATGCCCGTTGAGTGAACCCGAATGCCTGCTAAGCAATTAACATAGGGTTCGTATTCCTTGACCTGTTCAGCAGCAATGCGAGCCACCGGAATTCCGTTTTGCAAGCCTCGCTGATACAGGTTTTCCAGCAGGGGCAATTCCTTCTCTTCGGTTGCAACAATGACCTTGCCACAAACCTCGTGGGGGATATTATGCTCCTGGCAAAAATTCACCATTGATTCACAGCCATCGCGACAAAATTTCGCTTTAAAGCTGCCTGGTTTGTAATAAACCCCAGAATGAATTACTCCGCTGTTATTACCCGTTTGGTGAAATGCCCACTGGCTTTCTTTTTCGAGGAGCAAGATTTTGCAGTCTGGATATCGTTTTCCCAGTGCCATCCCCACGGATAGCCCAACGATTCCGCCCCCGATAATCGCAAAGTCGTACATAGCTTCTCTCTAAACAAATCAGCAACAGATATAATGAACTGTTCTTTTTTCGTCCCAATCCTGATCCCATTGACTACCAGACTTTCCAGGGAGCTTTGCCGCTCTGCCACAGACCTTCCAGATAGTTTTTATCGCGGAGAGTATCCATGGGTTGCCAAAAGCCCTCATGCCGGAAAGCAGACAGTTCACTATCCTGGGCAATTTTGCTGAGCGGCTCGTGTTCCCACATCACAGAATCGTCAGTGATGTAGTCGATCGTCTCTGGCTCCAGCACAAAGTAGCCGCCGTTAATCCAGGCTCCGTCTCCGGTTGGCTTTTCATGAAACTGCTCGATCTTGGTTTGTCCTTGTCCCAAAGAGAGTGCGCCAAATCGTCCGGGGGGCTGCACCGCCGTCAGGGTCGCCAGGGTTTTTTGAGCCTTGTGGAATGCGACGAGTTCGGTAATATTGACATTGCCGACGCCATCTCCGTAGGTGAAGCAAAATGTGTCGTTACCGACGTGTTCCCGAACGCGCTTTAGGCGTCCGCCCGTCATCGTATTTTCTCCGGTGTCAACCAGCGTGACGCGCCAGGGTTCTGCATTTCCAGCATGAATGTTCATCTGGTTGTAACGCATATCGAAGGTGACATCCGACATCCGCAAAAAGTAATTTGCGAAGAACTCTTTGATCACAAAACCTTTGTAACCACAGCAAATAATGAAATCATTGATGCCGTGAGCGGAATACACCTTCATAATGTGCCAGAGAATGGGTTGTCCCCCAATCTCCACCATTGGTTTAGGTTTGATTGCTGTTTCTTCACTCAGACGAGTTCCTAAACCACCAGCTAGAATGACTGCTTTCATGCACCTACCTCTTGCGTTAGAAGGGATTTACTTTTATAGCCAAGTTCGCTGCTTCCAAGAAGACTCAATTTAACTCTAGAAGCATGCCTGAAGTTAAATTTGTTGAATCAACTTTTGAACCAACTTGTTGAACTCAAACTTTAATCTTGCTCACGTTAGGTTTGCTCGCTTTAAGTTCGCTGAGCATCGCTCTTAAACTATCTAAGATATCTGAACGGGTAACGGAGTGTTGAAATGGATGCAGCTTGAATAGCGCGACCTATCGTGAGAACATGCTTGCTTTGAGAAAAACGAACTAGAACAGAGTACCCAGCAATTTTTAGATGAATGGAACCAATGACAATCAAACTAAGACTTAGAAATAAAGCCTGAGATAGAGCCTTTGAATCCGTAGAATTGCTGTAATTTAACCTGATACGAGATTAACAAGAAGCTAGAAACGACGCTGTAAAGACAGAGTAAATTAACCGATCAGCTCTATGAAAACTGGATGAAAGCTTTTGATATCTGTGGAAACCTACGTACATTGAAAAACTGCCCTATGGTTAGAGCAGCATTGATTACAGAGATTAATCAGGTTTTTTTAGCGCTAGAACGAGATGATTAAATAGCCTTCCTGAAACTTTGCCCCGGATACAGGCCTACCGCTTAACTGCTGCGGCAGAAAAATATTGCGACGCTGATCGCCCGCTTCGATCGTGACTTCAGGACCATACTGAGTTAGCTTCACCTGTTTTTTATCAAAGCCGGGCAGAAACAGATAAACTTTGCGCTCTGCGGTATCAATCCGAATCGGACGCGGAGCCTGAGTCGCCTGAGTAAAATCAGGTAAAGCTGACATAATGGGCTGCCAATCTCCCTGCTTGATAGGAATCGATCGCATACTCAGCGGAGCAAAGGTGCTTTCCAGAGTTTCCGTTGTCTGTGCCTGGTTGAGCAGCACTCCGCCGATCGTCAGCCCTACCTGCTGGGCACTTCCCCAAAGATACTGCGCGGTTGCCACTGCACCAGGATCGGTGCCCGTGACTAGATAGGCAATCACCCGATTGGGGTCGGCAACGGCAGATCTGCCCTCTTCCAGTAAGTTATTCACCTGAGCAGCGGCAGGCTGGGAAAAAATATCGCCGCTCGACCAGTTGACATTGAGAACTGCGCTGGCGATCGGCTGCACAAAGGGCGAAATCGTCTTGCCCAGATCAGAATCAGCAAACACCTGACGAAATCGACGAACATACCAGCTCAAGATCTCCGGCATTCCCAACATTCGCAGGGTTGCAGAATCGCCACTGCCGTCGTACACGATGACATCGTAGCTGCCGCTGTTTTCATATTCGCGAATCGCATTCAACGCCAGGGCACTGTCCATGCCGGGAAGCACACCTAACTCCTGCCCGTAAACCGCTTTGAAGAAAGGTGATCGCAAATACTGAGCTTCGAGCTTTTTCAGTTCTTCCCAGCTTCGTTCGAGCAGCACAGTCGAATACAGCTTGACTGCCTGCAAATTGGCAGCAATGGGTTGCGGATCAGCCGTTAATGCGGTTTCGAGCAGAAGATCGATCGCCGGAGTTGGGTCTTGTGCTGCAAACAAAACACGCTTTCCCTGAGCGGCGAGCTGCTTTGCGGCTGCAACTGCGATCGTGCTACGCCCTGTCCCGCCTTTGCCCAAAAATGTCAGAATCAACGCCATTGCCAGAAATGCCTAACGATAGAGGACTGCTCGTATGAGCAAATCAACCCACAGCAAACCTATTGCCAAAAATTAGCAACCGTAGACTGTGAATCCAGAACAGATGACTTCGAATGATAAGTAAACCTAATATCATCATTGCAGCCAGTTTACCTGATCCTGAAGCAGAATTTGCTTGGCGGTTGCCGCCTAGTAGCAGTCGCCCTGTAGCAAAGGTTTCCTTGCTGATGTAATGCGCCAATGTAAAGCGAGCTGATGTAAGCCGATTACCTAGAGGGAAGACTGCTTTGCATCGCCTGAAGCCTGCTGTTTTGGATACTGTCTTGCTCGTTGCAGATTGATTCAGGTTATCGTAACAGTGAATCTTTTGGACTGCCCTCGTACTGATGGAGGATTCAGTTTGTCCTGGCTCATCGAGGGCATTCCTTGCATTGGTTAAAGACGTTCTGAGTCAGCGGCTAGTTGGTTGACTCTAGCTCGTCTTCAAAAAACCAGGTCGTGAACCCGTTGTCAAACTTCACAATGACACCAATCCCGCTGCCATCTGTCATCTTGAATCCGTTGATTACACCTGTCTTACCCAAGCAATCGACCACCGCTTTCGGAGAACGATCGCGCAACCGACGCACGCGCACTTTTTGACCGATTTCCATCGCCACTCTCAAGAATACGAACAATACGCTTAAACAAACATGAATTAGTGTATCAGTGTCTTGACTGCGATTATCAAAAGTTAGCCGAAAGCTGCATTTGTGCCTAGACAGGCTATCAAGCTATTCTGATAACCGGGTTAGCGAGTTTTGCGACTGAGTGATTTCAGCGGGCTGAAGGTTGAGTGAGGACAGATGGTGATATTGAGCAGAGGTCTGGTTAAACTGCCAATTGTTTGCGTTGATTCATCCTGTTGATTCACACTCAAGCTGAATTGCTTACAGCAGCGATCAAAATTGGAAGGGGGGTAGGAGAACTATGCTGGCAAAACGGATTTTGCCCTGTCTTGATGTCAAAGCAGGAAGAGTCGTTAAGGGGGTTAACTTTGTTAATTTGCGGGATGCGGGTGACCCCGTGGAGTTGGCGCAGATTTACAATCAGGCAGGGGCAGACGAACTAGTTTTTCTGGATATCACGGCAACCCATGAAGACCGTGACATTATTTACGACGTGGTTTATCGCACCGCAGAGCAGGTATTTATCCCGCTAACAGTCGGCGGCGGCATTCAATCCTTAGAAACTATTAAAAAATTGTTACGAGCCGGGGCAGATAAAGTGAGCCTTAACTCAGCCGCCGTTCGTGACCCTGATTTAATTGATCGAGCCAGCGATCGGTTTGGCAATCAATGCATTGTGATCGCGATCGATGCCCGCAGACGGGAAGATCCGGCAAATCCAGGGTGGGATGTCTATGTCCGAGGCGGGCGGGAAAATGCGGGCAAGGATGCCGTGACTTGGGCAAAAGAGGTCGAGCAGCGCGGAGCCGGAGAACTGCTGCTAACCAGCATGGACGCAGATGGAACCCAAGCAGGCTATGACCTGGAGCTAACTCGCACGATCGCCGCTAATGTGCAGATTCCGGTGATTGCTTCGGGCGGCGCGGGCAACTGTCAACACATTTATGAAGCGTTAACCGAAGGTCAAGCAGAGGCAGCCTTACTGGCTTCACTACTGCACTATGGGCACCTTACCGTTGCTGAAATTAAGTCTTATCTTACTGAGAAGAGCATTTTAGTGCGTCAGTAGGGAAATGAACTGACCGATTAGAGGAGGTTTGAAGAGTGTTCGAGGTGCTAGCTTGCTCCTAAATTCGCCATGAACAGGGACTTTGAGAATCCTAAGGGGACTAGGTTCCCTAATTGCAGGGTTTGGGAGCGGTTTAGACGACAACTACAACCCTGAATTAAGCTTTGAAGCTGCTCTTTCCCATACAACATCCCAGTCATCCTCCCAGCCATTCTGCTGCACCCGATCGTTCATGACCCTGCTGTTGCCCTATTTCATCTCACGTCGCTTTCCCTGTTTAGCTTTCCTCATTTAGATAGATTACGAGGATGAGACTAGTAGTTCACCAAATAAACTTTGCCTAGTTAGCATGCTTTAATTTAGGATAGAGATGCCCTAACCGAATGCGCGCACCTGCACTGGAAAATCTCCAATTGACCCTGGCTTT
>NZ_JAMPLI010000068.1:0-19467 GCF_039962475.1 Leptolyngbya sp. GB1-A1
GAAGAGTTGACTCAGCAATTGCAGCAGTTGCAACGCCAGACGATTGCGTCTTTAACCGGTTGGGATTACATTCTCAATGCTTTATCTGTAGCAGGTATTTATTGAATTGGTATAAGATTACAATCTTGCTTGACCACGGATATCACCCCGATAAGCTCATTGCTGCCTTGCAGCAACTTTACCCACAGATTATGACCAAGATTCGCTTTGAACTGGATCCGAAGCCGACCAAGGCACAAAAGGCAGCCCAGGGGAAAACAGGATTTGTCCCTGTGGCGACTCGGTGGGTAGTAGAACGGTCGAATGCCTGGATGGAGCGGTGCAAGAGTTTGATTAAGAATTTTGAGCGAACGCTTGACCATGCCACCGCCAAGCTCAACCTGTGTTTTATCTGATTAATGCTCAAGCGGTTAGCAAGTACATAGATCTCAAATGGGTTCTATAAAAACAAGCGGACAAAAGCATAAGTTGCGTCATGAATATCAGATTTGTTTGAGGACAAGTTCCAAAGCATGGCGCACATAAGTTTCCCAGGAGTCAGAAGTAGGTTGGAATATCATGACATAGAGCATGATGCTGCTCATGGTGTCGAAAACTAACCCTGGATCTAAATCAGGCTTCACCTCCTGTCTTGCCTTTGCTCGCTCCAGGACAACAGCAAATGCTTCTCGTCGGGGATGCAAGTATTTTGTCCAATAGATTTGAGCAAATTCAGCATTGCTCGACGCACTGCTAATAATCATGGCAACCGTTTGCCTTCCTAAAGGATTAAGCGAGATCTGGGCTGCATTTTGAATCAAGGCATCCATATCACCCCAAAGGCTCCCGGTGTCAGGGATGACAATCTCTTCTCGAATACTCTCGATCGCATCTGCCACCAATTCTGCTTTGCTGTTGTAGCGCCGATAAATGGTGGTTTTGCCAACTCCTGCACGAGTAGCGATCGCCTCAATACTCATCGCTTCAAACCCAACCTTTGCCAGCAACTCTAAGGTCGCTTGCAGCATTGCCTGATGCGACTCGGCACTCCGAGGTCTTCCAGGTGATTTTTTATTGGGATCTGCCATAGATGTTATTATAGTTTACGATACAGTTCCGTATCGAAATAGCTATGCAACGACGTCCTCGCTACATCGATAAAAACAGTACCCAAACCTTGCGAGAAGGACTTGCAGAGTATTATGCTCTCAACCCCCACATCACCGATCCGGCAACCCAACCCTCAGACTTTGCCAAGATTCTCCGTGCCCATGACGTAGGTCATGTCATTTATGGTTGCGACACAGGAATGTTTGATGAATTGAAAATCCTTCCTTTGTTTTGGTGGACGAGTGAGTGTACGTTTCAGACCTATCTCAAGATGAAAAACTCCCCTGCTGTTGATGTGATGTACGAAGATATGATCAAAAAAAAGGGAACTCTTCGGCTGTATGGCTCAATTCTGAAAGTACTTCCTGGAGTGGTTCTAGAATTAATTCCGATTTGGTTTAAAACTCGAAATCGCCAAAAGCTGTTACCTTTTCTGAATTTTGAACCATTGATGGAGCGATCACTACTTAATATTCGTCAGGAGTATGACTTGCTACCGTTCTTCAAATAAGCAAGTTATAGTCATTGCTTGGTTATCTAGAATTAGATCATCACCTGAAGATCAACAGAACTGTGTATAAATTTGCTGCGGCTTGCTCAACTGAATCCATTGTTTTTGGAGCATCCAGACCAGGATATACAGACGTACAAATCCAATCCTGGATCTCGTTCATGAAAGGTAAAGGGATTCAGCGTGTTTGCTGTCTATTAGACAAAGACCAGCTTGTTCGCTACCCAGATTTGTTGGGCTACTACAAACAAGCCTTTGGAATTAAAAATGTTTGCTGGGCAGCGATTGCGGACTTTGAGATTTGTGATCGTACAACTCTTCAGCACACGATTTTGCCGTTTCTCCTAGCGTCAGATCAATGTCAGCGTAAAACAGTCGTTCATTGTTCGGGAGGAATTGGACGAACGGGACAGATTCTAACTGCATGGCTGGTAGTTGGACGAGGCTTATCTCAGCAGGCAGCGGTTCAGGCAGTTCGACAGATGGGCAGAAATCCTTATGAAGCCGTAATTGCGGCTCCTTTGCGGGGTAAAAATCCACTTCGAGTATTGACAGAGCTAAACAATCTTCTAGATGCCTGTCAGCAGGATGAATGATTTAAACATCCTCAGTAATAAGTCGCAATGTCTTCTCTCCGATCGCAGCAAACCGCGGGTTATCGACTAATCCTGTATCCAGTAGCATGGCATCAAAGAACACTGCCCATCCTCTAGCGCGTTCCAGGGTTGCTTCAGAAGCGTTGGCATAGGCTGCAATCGCCTGTTGACGCACTTTTACATCGGAAAAGAGCATCCAGATTGCCGCCAAATCGGCTGCGCGATCGCCTGCTGTAATGTCTCCCCAATCAATAATGCCTGTAATCACACCAGCCTCAACTAACACATTACAGGGATGGAGATCGCTATGTATCCAGGTTGCTTCAACATCCATTGGTGCATCTAATGCTTGATTCCAAATGTGTTTGATATCTGGAGTGATCAGATTTGTTTTCTGTTCTAACCGCTGCATTCGTTCCTTAACAGAAGTGGCTCGCTGATGCAACGGTACACCTCTAAATGGGTTAGATGGTGTATTGGGTGGTGCAGGAACATGAAGCAATCGCAAAAAAGCCGCAAACCGCTGTGTCTAGTCGTAGTTCGGTTCTTGCTGATCTGCCGCTACCCCTGCTAGCCAGGGCAAAATACTCCATTTCCAGGGGTAGTCTTGTCCTAGATGCCTAATCTGTAAGGAATTGGAATCGGAATGGGAAGAGTGGATAATTGTGGGAGCCAGGCTTGCTCATGTTCAATAAGAGTGGTAGCAATCTTGCGACGAGGAAGCCGGACGCATAGCTGATTACCCAATCGGAACATGGCATTATCCCAACCTGCACCGACCGAATGGAGCGGCAAATGTGCCAGGTCAGGATACTGTGCTGCTAGAAGAGAGTGAACGAGGGAGGCATCAATTTCAATCTCAGAAGCGGGTGTTCCGATCGCACCTGCTATTTGCCCTGTACTCATGAATGCCTCCTTTGGCCAGTACTCCAAAATATCCTGTCTGGGCTACGGCTTCCAATCAGGCTGATTACCAAATCCTTCCTGAAGAAAATCAACCAGCAAATACACCTTTGTTGATAAATAGCGACTGACGGGATAAATGGCAGAAATTGAAAGTTCTGATGGATGATACTTAGGCAGAACGAGTTGTAGCAGTCCTTGTTGTAATTCATGACTAACAATGAACATGGGTAGCAATGTAATGCCTATTCCTCGAACGGCTGCATCTCGAAGGACTTCTCTGTTATTTGAACACAAGACTCCAGTTACTGAAACTCATTGCTCACCATCAGGATCGCTCAAGATCCACTGATCTTCAACTCCAATCTGCCCATAATGCAAACAGGAATGATTTTGCAGTTCACGAGGATGGGTTGGAACTCCACGACTCTCTAAATAGTTTGGGGAGGCACATAGAACCCGTTGAGCTGTTGTAATGACATGAGTAATCAGACTCAAACTTTCCTGGGGTTTGGCAATGCGGATGGTGATATCAAACCCTTCTTCGATGGGGTCAATAAAGCGATCGTTGAGGGTCAATTGTACCTTCAGCTCAGGATATTGCATCAAGAAGTCCGGTAGAGCTGGTGCCAGATGTATTGTGCCAAAAGACATGGGAGCATTCAACCGAAGTCTACTCTTTGGTTCTGCTTGAAGCTGGGTAATCGATCGCTCCGCTTCTTCCAAGCTTGCCAAAATTTCTAGGCAACGCTTATGGAAAGCCAATCCTGTTTCTGTCGGTGTCCCTACTCGTGTACTGCGATCGGTATTGTGGTGTGGATTCTCACATATCTGCTAATGCCTCAACTAACGCAATTGTTTTACCAGTGGCTCTATCCAAGCGCTTGAGAAATCATTCTCGATCGACCTCTAGTATTCAAAATGAAGGAGCCAAAAATGAACATCTCTTTTACGGCTGAGAACTCAGTCATGCTGCTCATTGATCACCAAGTTGGAACCATGCAGTTAATCAAAAATATCCCCTGGAGGTTGTGAAGCGAAACACCCTTGCTCTGGCAAAAACAGCGAAAGTTTTCAATATTCCGGTAGTGCTGACCAGCGGCCAACAGGAAAACCTTCAGGGACCACTGATGCCAGAATTACAAGACATTTTGCCAGGAGCATTTCAAACCCGAATTAGACGAGCCGGAATCGTGAATGCCTGGGATGATCCAGGGTTTAAGAAAGCTGTGATTCGTCACGATCGTAAAAACATTATTATGGCGGGTGTGATAACCGATGTGTGCCTGGTTTATCCTGCCATCAGTGCCCGTCAAGAGGGCTATAACGTGCAAGCTGTGATGGATGCTTCAGGCTCCCCCTTTGATATTTCTGAGGAGATGTCACGGCGGCGGATGGAGCGGGAAGGAGTTGTGCTGACCACAACCAACACGCTGATGGCTAAACTGGCTCAAGATTGGAGTCGTCCTCAAGGCGGGCAACTTTTGCGGATCCTTTTTCAAGATGTGTTGCCAAAAATTGGATAGCTTCCGCCCAAGACATATCCTTGATACAAATAGCGCTAGCGTTGGTTGCCGAATCTGCCTTTAATTTGCATAGAGGTTTCTATCATGGCTACACCCATGCCATCTCCATTGACTGACATCTGGCCATCGTTGCCCGTCGCAGCTTGGCAAGATACCAATACAACCCTTCATCTATGGACACAAATTATTGGCAAGATTCGGTTGTCTCTTGCTCCCAAAGTGAACCATTGGTGGCATTCGACTCTGTACGTTACGCCACGGGGGCTGACCACTTCAGCGATTCCTTATGGGACCCGCACCTTTCAGCTCACTTTTGATTTTCTCAATCATCATTCATTGATTGAAACGAGTGATGGGATTACCAAAACGGTTGAACTCTTTCCTCGCTCTGTTGCTGATTTTTATCAAGCTGTCATGAGGACTCTCAAGGAGATTGGAATTGAGGTACAGATTTGGACAGTACCCCAGGAAATAACCGATCCGATTCCCTTTGAGCAGGATCACGAACACGCGGCTTATGATGCAGAATGTGCCCAACGATTTTGGCGAATTCTGGTACAGTGCGATCGGCTCCTAACCCTTTTCCGCGCTCGTTATGCGGGGAAGTGTAGCCCAGTCCATTTCTTCTGGGGTAGCTTTGATTTGGCAGTGACACGATTCTCCGGGCGACGTGCGCCGGAACATCCCGGTGGTGTTCCAGGAATGGCAGATTGGGTGACGCGAGAGGCTTACTCCCATGAGGTGAGCAGTTGTGGATTCTGGTTTGGCAAAGGCGCGATCGAAGCGTTATTCTACGCCTACGCCTATCCCGCCCCCGAAGGGTTCAAAGACTACTCAGTGCAACCTCAGGAGGCATTCTTTAGTCCAGAAATGCAAGAGTTTATCTTGCCCTATGAAGCAGTAAGGCAGGCAAGCAATTCAGATGCAATGGTGCTGTTATTTTTGCAAAGCACTTACGAAGCAGCAGCGGATTTAGGACATTGGGATCGCGCTGCCCTAGAATATAGCCCGGTGCTAAGAAGTTAACTTTTCCCTAGCAGCCCTGATTGCGACTTGGTCTCGCCCGCCTTAATGTAGGATGACACACGGTACGGCGGGTTCCGGGACATTGCAGCGAAGCAATCGCGTTGGCAATCAGCCCGGATGGACAATGGTTCGCAACCAGTGCCCATTCAGAACCAGAGGTCAAGCTATGGATGGTTGCCACAGGCGAAGTTGTTCATACATTGAACTTGAGTAATTCCAGCGATCGCATTTCAGCCCTCGTGTTTAGCCCTGATAGCAAAACTTTAGCGACTGGTATTTTTGGACAAGCCTCGTCAGCAGAAACACCCCAGACATTTTGGGACGTAGCAACTGGACAGAACATCTATACTCTGACCCAGTCAGCAAACCCTACTCATCACAATTGGTTCAGTAATCGTTACCTCGTCTCTACGATCGCGTTTACGCCTGATGGGCAGACGTTAATCACTAGCGATCAAAATCGTGCCATCCGCCTTTTGGGAACTCCCCGTAACATTCCAGAATCAGCTCCGTTCCAGACCCAGTACAAGTCGTAGAGGAGGCTACAACACAAGTTGAGTGGATCCAAACATTGCGGGGACATGCACACGCAATTTCTGCGATCGTCTTTAGTCCTAATCACCAACTCCTGGTCAGTGCCGGCCAAGACCGCGATCGATGTTGCATGATGATCAAAATTTGTGATTTGAGAACCGGACAAGAACCAACAACCCTCAAACAGGCGAAGTATGACCAACGCCCCGTCTTACACCGCCAGAATAATATGACAACGACTATCACTAAGCACGGTGTCATCACTCTGACCGATGCAGCATCTCAACGGTCAACCTATACCCTTACCGATTGTACGTTTTCATAAAAAATGGCGCGGCTTTCAAATTCATGGCGCGACATCGTAAAGTGTGGAATCCTTTTACGGTAAAGATTTCGTCATTTTTACCATATTAGAGTCTTTTAGAGCTTACCAGATATCACTATCAAATTCGTGGCGCCAAATTTTTATTCTACGACAATAAATTCTTTAGCTACGGCAACTTAAGCCTCTAAGGGCTTTCAAGTTCGTAGCACGGATTTTTGATCGCTAAAACTCCTGCTACATAGGGCTTTCAGGCTTAACGGAACGGTAAATCTTAGCTGATAACGGTAAGCCATTTTCAAGCAGAAATTTATGCTCTCCAGTGTCTTCAAATTGATGGCGCGAATTTTATTTTTCCGAAACCTCCTTGTATGTGGGGTTTAGGCTTACGCTTAGATGACTTTCATGCCGAGAGATACAAATGCGATCGTCTCCTTAAGAGTCTCTTTTAGAAGGATTAGTAACCCAGCGCGATCGAGCCTTGTTTGGCATCTACGATGCGATTTTGCGGGCAGCCTTCAAGCGATTAGGGATTGAGGGAGCCAGCACTCACAGCTTCCAGTGCACGGCAATTACCTGGATGCACAATGAGCGGGTGTCGATCATCAACCAATTTTTGCGACTTCCCGTAGCCGCTCCACATCCCGCATGGGTGGTGCTCCAAACTGCCGCTTATACTCCCGGTTGAAGTGTGAAGGATCGTCATACCCCACCTGGTACGCCGCACTAGTTGCATCCAGGTTTTGCCCCAGCATCAGACGGCGAGCCTCTTGGAGCCGCAGTTGTTTCTGAAACTGCAAGGGACTCATCGCTGTGACCGATTTGAAATGATGGTGAAAGCCTGAGACACTCATGCCAAGCTCGTGGGCAATATCCTCAATCCGAAGCGGTTGGTTAAAGTTTTTCCTAAGGCGATCGACGGCTCTGGCAATGTGGTGCGTGTAGCCACCCAGAACGGCAATCTGACGCAGCCGCTCGCCTTGCGCTCCCATCAACAATCGGTAGATAATTTCCCGTTTAATCAGGGGTGCCAGCACATGGGCTTCAGCCGGAGAATCGAGAAGTCTGACAAACCGCACCGTCGCATCCAGCAGATTCGCATCCAGTGGACTGACATCGATCGCTTTGACACTGGTACCCCTTTGGGCGGAGGGATAGCCTGCCTCCACCATGACTGAACCAACCAGAGTGGGGTCGAGATCGAGACGAAGGCTCAGAAATGGTTTCTCTAGAGATGCTTCCAGAATTCGGCTGGCAATCGGCAGTTCGACCGTTCCCAACAAATAATGCATCGGATCGTACTGATAGCGATCGCTTCCCAACAACACCTCTTTGCTGCCCTGAGCAATGACACAGAAGGACGGAATCGAGACACTGTGCAAGCACTCTGAAGGGTAGGAGGTGCGATAGACGTGCAATCCTTTCAGTGGTTCAATCACGCCATCGTGACTAACCGTCCGTGCAATTCGCTCGGTCAGTTCCTCTCGGTTAGCTTGCGCTCGGTCTTTCTCACGCTTTGCCTGTGGGTCGTCTATCAACGCTCTACCGGGCTTTTCACTCGTTCTTGTCGCGTTCATTTCTTGTGCCTGTTCCAATCGATTTATGCACACATCAAGGTGTAGAAAAGGGTTTGGCAGCTAAGCCTGTATAAAATCTAGCGTGACTTGATGGAAGCTGGTGCAAGTTTGCAGGATTGTACAATCATTCTAGACAATCATCCTATTGCTTGCCTTTCAGGATGCCTAGAATGAGGTTAAAGCAATGAAAAACGATTCCAACTGCTTGTAATCGTCTGGACTTTTATCAAAGGGAATACACAGGTTGATTGGAGCGATTGTGAGAAGCGATCGCATAGGAAGCATCATCCAATCCACAGCAGGCTGCTGTGGGAAAGTTTTGCATGGGCGTTGCACAAACATGGAGGAACGAAAATGAAACGGCTCACGATACCTGTCATGGCATCCTTATTTAGCTTTGGGGTTTGCACAGGCAGGTCATACCCAAGTTTCATTGGGCGATCGCCCACAGAGTGTAGAAATCACGCGGAATGGTTAGCAGTCTTCTACTGAAGGCTCATCTGACTATTTCACGGGTTCTGTACGCATCAATCCTCTTTTTCCAGCGCATGAATCCGTCACGCACGTTTGGCGCAAGTGTCACCTTCGAGCCTGGTGCCCGAACCACATGGCACACCCATCCTCTGGGGCAGGCCTTGATTGTGACGGCTGGAATTGGCTGGATTCAGCAGTGGGGTAGTCAAATTCAGGAAATCAGACCTGGTGACGTCGTCCGGATTCCGCCCCGTGTAAAACATTGGCATGGAGCCACAGCTACCACAGCCATGACTCACATCGCTATCCAGGAGGCGCTCAACGGCAGCCCTGGGAACTGGATGGAACAGGTCAGCGACGAGCAGTATGAGGGGAGATCCTGATGTTTTTGAGATCCCCCCCTGACAGAGGGAAAAACGCTCAGAAGCGAATGCTCATTTTGCTCCTTGCCCTGGCAATGTCTTTGGTTCCTCAGCTTGCCGTGCCGACAACAGTATCACCCGCAGCACCTCGTCAGAAATACCGTCAGAGACACCGACTGAACTATCAACCGAGCAGGCAAACAGGATGAAGATCAACATCAGGGTCAGAAACGAAGTTGTGACAGCTACGTTGATTGATAGCAAAACCACTCAGGATTTTATTTCCCTGCTGCCATTAACGCTGACTTTAGAAGACCACGCGAACACCGAAAAAGTTAGTGATTTGCCAAGACGATTATCAACAGAAGATGCCCCTTCGGGTAGTGATCCTGCGGTTGGAGATATCGCGTATTACGCTCCCTGGGGAAATTTGGCGATGTATTACAACGATTTTGGATACTCAAACGGACTCGTCATCCTCGGAAAAATTGACGGTGACATCGAGGCATTGAATGTGCCTGGTTCTGTAGAAGTGATGATCGAGTTGCGATCGCAGTAAAGCGGATACAGCAAGGAAGCGGCTTGCGACGATTGAACCGAAGTAAACCCATTAGATCAACCCAAACTTACAAAGAAAGTCATGAAACATCGTGTTCTAATACCAACTCTCTTGATGAGTGCGATCTGTACAACAGCAGCATTTGCGATCGACAGAACCTACATCTCGCGTGAGGCTTCCCAAACACCCGTGCAGCAGTCTGCTGTGGTCGAGGGAGCAGACAATTTCTATCAAAGCGACCAGGTGACGATGCAAAGAGTTACATTCAGAAACCAATACAACATGCAGGTTGTTGGGAATCTCTTCATTCCCAAAGACTTGGATCAGAACACCAATCATCCAACAATCATTGTCGGGCACCCAATGGGCGCAGTCAAAGAACAAAGCTCGAATCTGTATGCCCAAAAGCTGGCTGAGCAAGGATTCATCACCTTGTCCCTTGATTTATCCTTCTGGGGCAAGAGTGAAGGGCAGCCCCGCAACGTTGTTGCACCGGATATTTATGCTGAAGATTTCAGTGCTGCGGTCGATTTTCTGGGCACCCAGTCCCTCGTTGACAGAGATCGAATTGGCGTTCTTGGGATTTGCGGCAGCGGTAGCTTCGTTATCAGCGCCGCCAAGATTGACCCGCGCATGAAGGCGATCGCGACGGTCAGCATGTATGACATGGGTGCAGCCAACCGCAACGGGCTGAGACATTCTGCGACCCTCGAACAGAGGCAGCAAGCGATCGCAGCGGCGGCTGAACAACGCTATGCAGAGTTCACGGGCGGCGAAACCCAATACACTAGCGGCACGGTGCATGAACTGAATGAAAACTCCACCGCGATTGAGCGTGAGTTTTATGACTTCTACCGCACTCCCAGGGGCGAATACACCCCTGAAGGTTCGTCGCCGCAACTGACAACCCATCCGACGCTGACCAGCAACGTCAAATTCCTGAACTTCTACCCGTTCAATGATATTGAGACGATTTCGCCCCGTCCCATGCTGTTCATCACGGGTGACAATGCCCATTCCAGGGAGTTCAGCGAAGATGCCTATCAACGCGCCGCCGAACCAAAGGAACTCTACATTGTTCCAAACGCGGGACATGTCGATTTGTACGATCGAGTGAACCTTATTCCTTGGGACAAGCTTGCCTCCTTTTTCAATCAGCACCTCAGTCGGTCGCAGGTTGAATGATAGCTCATTTAAGAAAACAGCAAAAATTGGAGAGAAACAATGCAAAAGGTTGTACTGAATAATGGCGTTGAGATGCCCATTTTAGGATTCGGTGTTTTTCAGATCGCTGACCTCGAAGAGTGTCAAAGAAGCGTATATGAAGCCATCTGTGCAGGCTATCGTTTGATTGATACCGCCGCTGCTTATCAAAACGAAGAAGCTGTTGGCACAGCCATTCAAAGAAGTGGTGTACCAAGGGAAGAGATCTTTGTCACTACCAAACTTTGGATTCAGGATACTGGCTACGAAAACACAAAGAAGGCGTTTGAGCGATCGCTCAAGCGATTGCACTTAGATTATCTGGATCTCTATCTGATTCATCAGCCCTATGGCGATGTCTATGGCTCGTGGCGAGCGATGGAAGAACTGTATCAAGAAGGCAAGATTAGAGCCATTGGTGTCAGCAACTTCCAACCCGATCGATTGATGGATATGCTGGTTCATAACGAAGTGATTCCTGCGGTCAATCAGATCGAAACTCATCCATTCAATCAGCAAATTGAAACCCAGAAGTTTTTACAGGAAAACAAGGTGCAGATCGAATCCTGGGGACCGTTTGCTGAAGGCAAGAACAACATTTTCAAAAATGAACTGCTGCTTGCGATCGCTGAGAAATACAAGAAAACTGTTGCTCAAGTGATTCTGCGCTGGCTGACCCAACGAGGAGTCGTTGTGATTCCAAAATCCGTTCGACAGGAAAGAATTGTTGAGAACTTCAACATTTTCGATTTTGAACTCAGCCCTAAAGATATGGATGAGATTATCTCGCTAGACACGAGGGTTACCAGCTTCTTCGACCATCGTGATCCGGAAATGGTGAAACGGTTGAGTACCGTAAAACTTGACATTTAGAATCACTGCGCTCCCGTTTGATCTGGCTCACACGGCGTTTAACAACGAACGATAGCAGGGCTTCTAATTCCCCTTAACTGAGGAATCATGCAAAAACGAAAACTTGGAAATAGCAGTTTAGAAATTTCGACGATCGGGTCTACACCAAAGAATAACCGCATATCATGTCCGTAAACCTTCACTTCTCTGCAAAATTCGTTTCATGCAAGGCATTTTCATTCAATATGTTTGCCTCATCCTGATCATTCTTGGACTGGTCATGATCGCTGATAAACTGCGACTGGCTTACCCGATCGTGCTCGTATTGGGCGGGCTCGCGCTAAGTTTCATCGCTCCGTTTTCAAATATCACCATCAACCCGGAACTGGTTTTCCTGATTTTTCTTCCACCCCTGCTCTATGAAGCGGCATGGCAAGTCTCGTGGAAAGAATTCTGGAAATGGCGAGGGCTAATCATCGGGTTTGCGTTTCCGATCGTCATCTTAACGTCATGCGTGATCGCAGTGGTCTCCAGTGCGTTGATTCCCGGTTTTACGTTAGCGCTGGGCTTTCTTTTGGGTGGCATTATCTCACCGCCTGATGCTGTTTCCGCAACGACGATCATGCAGCGGGTCAACGTGCCGAAATCGCTGGTGAGCATTGTCGAAGGCGAAAGCTTGCTCAACGATGCCTCGTCGCTGATTGTGTTTCGCTTTGCGTTGGCGGCAGTCCTCACCGGACAGTTCCATTTTCAAGAGGCAGCCGTCAACTTCGTTCTCGTTATTTTAATGGGAATCTTGATCGGACTCATTGTCGGGTTGATTTTCTACGGCATTCGCCGTTTATTGCCCACAACATCCAGCATCGAGATTGTTTTAACACTAGTCGCACCCTACTGCATGTATTATTTTGCCGAACACTTTAATGTTTCGGGCGTGCTAGCGGTCGTCAGTGGTGGACTGTTCTTATCCAGCAAGCGCAATAGCCTGCTGAGTTACCGGAGCCGGGTTGAAGGCTTAAATGTATGGACGAATCTGGTCTTGTCTTAAACGGGTTGATTTTTTTGCTCATCGGACTCGAATTGCCGTTTGTCACTCGGCAGCTCGGAGAGATTAGTTTCGGCAGTGCCGTTTGGTACGGCTTGATCATCACTTTCGTACTGATCGTCACCAGGCTGCTTTGCACCTTTGGAACGTCGGTTTTGATGAGAGTCATGAGCCGTTTTATCACGGTGTCAGACCCGAATCCGGGATGGCGAGGTCCCCTGATTTTCGGCTGGACAGGAATGCGCGGCGTGGTATCGCTGGCATCTGCACTTTCCGTCCCGATCCTCACTCAAGCAGGACAACCGTTTCCCTATCGTGACCTCATTCTCTTTATCACGTTTGTCGTTATTCTAATCACCCTGGTTTTTCAAGGATTAACGCTTCCCTGGCTGGTCCGCAAAGTAAACCCAAGGATAGGTTTACTCTCATCCCTGAACAAAAGCAGGAAATTATCATTCAAAAGAAATTAGCGCTGGCTTCGCTTCGCTTCCTGGAAGAAAAATATAGTGGAGAGCGCGCACGAAACGAACATTTGGATAATTTGTTCTCGAAGCTCGAAATCGATCTGAAGTTTTTCGATCGCCAACTCGAAGAATCAAATTTTGTCTGGCAAAACTCACTAAAAGGCTATCAATCCATTTACCTGGAAGTGCTGGAGCAACGACGAAATCTCTTGAACAAAATGAATCGCCGTGCCGAGTTTGACGAAGAGTTGATCAGAAAGTATCTCTTGTTGACCGACGTGGAAGAATTCAAAGTTCGGGAGATCGGTTTACAGGAATCCGATGCCGAGTAAGGAGAAATAATGAGCAACAACACCAAAGAAAAAGCCGTTATTACAGGCCCGAGGAGCAGGTTAGGTGATTGTTAGGTGAAAAATTAAAGGAGAAAAATAATGACGACGAACAAGAATGGAAACTTCACAGGAAAAGTTGCGTTTGTTACCGGAGCAGCAAGTGGCATTGGTCGCGAGGCGGCGCTGGCGTTTGCTCGTGAAGGTGCTAAGGTCGTAGCTGCTGACATTTCAGAACAGGGTAATCAAGAAATGGTACGCCTGATCGAAGACCAGGGTGGACAGGCAATTGCTGTCCAGTGCGACGTAACACGAAGCGAGGACGTAAAGGCGGCTCTGGACAAAACCGTTGAGGCTTTCGGGCGGCTGGACTTCGCCTTTAACAATGCAGGCATTGAGCCGAGAAATCCGGCTCCGACTGCGGAATACGAGGAAGAGGAGTGGAATCGGATCATCGACATCAACCTGCGCGGTGTTTTCCTGTGCATGAAGCACGAGATCCCGCTGATCCTTAAACAGGGCGGTGGCGCGATCGTCAACACCTCATCGGGGGCAGGAATCATTGGCATCAAGGGCAGTCCCGCGTACACTGCCGCGAAGCATGGGGTGATTGGTCTCACCAAGGCGGCAGCCCTCGACTACGCCGCGCAGAACATCCACATCAACGCCGTCTGTCCCGGCTACATCGATACCCCCATGATGGGTCGCTTCACGGGCGGCACAAACGAAGGGCGAGCGCAGGTCATTGCGGAGGAGCCGATTGGCCGGATGGGCAAGCCTGAGGAGATTGCTGCGGCAGTGGTTTGGCTATGTTCGGATGCGGCTGCCTTCATGGTTGGACACGCGATGGTCATCGACGGTGGTCAAACGGTGCAGTAATGGCCGCCAACCCGATCGACCCTTAACCGCATGACAAAAAACATTGTCACCATTCACCACCGCTAACGGCATGACTCAGATCGCCCCGCAGGCGGTACTCGAAGTCAGCGATGAACAGTACCATATACCAAAAATAAACAACTAGGAGCATTGATTCATGTACAACACCAAAGCTTACTCCGCTGCCAGTGCCGCATCGCCATTAGCCTCCGACACGATTGCACGGCGCGATCCCACCGAACAGGACGTACAAATTGAAATTCTCTTCTGCGGCATCTGTCACTCCGATGTTCATTCAGTGCGGGACGAGTGGAGCGATTTTATGTCCACGACTTATCCGATCGTTCCGGGGCATGAGATTGTCGGACGGATCACTGAGGTTGGCTCGGCAGTCACTAAATTCAAGCCCGGTGATGTCGTGGGAGTTGGCTGTATGGTCGATTCAGATGGGCACTGTCCCAATTGCAAGGCTGGCTTTGAGCAGTTTTGCCAAAATGCAATCTTCACCTACAACTCTCCAGACAAGCACAAGACTGCTCCAGTTACCTATGGTGGCTATTCCAATAGCATTGTTGTTGATCAACGCTTTGTGCTGCGCGTTCCTGACAACCTTGAGCTGGCTGGAGTTGCGCCGCTCCTGTGTGCAGGCATCACCACGTATTCGCCACTCCGTCATTGGGGCGTCACAGAGGGTAAGAAAGTCGGCGTGGTCGGTCTGGGCGGCTTGGGACACATGGGTGTGAAGCTGGCTCATGCGATGGGAGCGCACGTTGTTGTCTTCACCACGTCTCCCGACAAGAAAGAAGACGCGTTGCGCCTCGGTGCCGATGAAGTGGTCGTTTCCCGCAATGCTGACGAGATGCAGAAACACGCTGGCAGCTTCGATTTCATTCTCGATACTGTCTCTGCCAAACACGACATCAACGCCTATCTCAACCTGCTCCGGCTCGACGGCAACATTACTCTGGTTGGCGCACCAGAAAAGCCACTGGATGTCGCCGCATTCAGCCTGATCATGGGTCGCCGTAGTCTTTCTGGCTCTATGATCGGTGGCATCGCCGAAACCCAGGAAATGCTCAACTTTTGCGGTGAACACAATATTACTGCCGATATCGAAGTCATCCCGATCCAGAAAGTCAACGAAGCCTACGATCGCCTGCTCAAGTCTGATGTGAAGTACCGCTTTGTCATTGATATGGCATCGCTTAAATCGGAATAAACGAGGTGAAACCTCGGCTGATTGATGAGTCTATTAGGTAGAACTCAATAGTGACTCAGCAAAGAGAGGAAATAGGATGATTAAAGACAAAGTTGTGATTATTACCGGTGCATCTTCAGGGATTGGTGAAGCAACTGCAAAATTGCTTGCAAGCAAAAGCGCGAAAGTTGTACTGGGCGCACGACGCGGGAATCAACTGAGACAACTCGTTGATGAAATTCAAAAAGTTGGCGGACAAGCCGTTTATCAAGTGATGGATGTGGTGAACCCATCGGATAACGCGGCGATCGTTGAGCTTGCCCAAGAAACATTTGGTCGTGTCGATGTGATTTTCTTGAATGCGGGCATCATGCCCACTGCTCCACTTTCTGCATTGAAAACGGAGGAATGGAATCAAATGGTGGATGTCAATATTAAGGGTGTCCTCAATGGTGTCGCTGCGGTGTTACCAATGTTTGTTAGCCAAAAATCTGGGCATGTGATCACAACGTCATCGGTGGCTGGATTAAAAGCTTATCCAGGGGGTGCGCTCTACGGTGGAACGAAATGGTTTCTCCGCGATTTCATGGAAGTTCTCCGTATGGAGTCTGCCTAGGAAGGGACTAACATTCGGACTGCGGCCCTTTATCCCGCGGCAATTAACACGGAGTTGTTAGGTCAGATTACCGACCAGGATGCGGCTGAAAAAATGACCAAGCTGTATGAGCAATATGGCATCTCACCCGATCGCGTTGCCAATGTTATAGCGTTTGCGATTGACCAGCCAGAAGACACCAACGTAAATGAATTTACGATTGGTCCAACTACGCAGCCTTGGTAAGGAGAGAATTAGTGGTTAGGCTGAGGGCGATCGCATTTTGATGGGGCAATCACACAAAAGCACAAATTTGACGATAGCAATAGCGACTTGCAGAGGAAGTAAGCGTGGATGCTACTCGTTTGGAGGCAATTTAGCGACAGTGTTTTTGCAATTGCATCATCCTTCTGATAGCCGCCGCCCGATATGGTGTAGTGATGATTGTCGCTACATACCGTTACTTCAGTGAAAGCAACAAATGGTTATAGTCCATGACCTTCGCACCTAATGGCTTTAAACTTTGTTCAGCAAAGGACTGAAGGAGAAAAAACAATGCCTCATATCAGTATCAAGCTTTATCCTGGCAGGTCGGAACAGCAGAAAGTTCGGGTTGTCGAGCAAATCGTGAAAGACGCTATGTCAATTCTGGAAAGCAGCGAAGACTCGATTTCGGTAGCGATTGAAGAAATCAATCCAGAGGATTGGGTAGAGAAAGTCTGTAAACCAGACATTGTGAATAACCCAGAAAAGCTCTACAAAAAGCCAGGATATAACCCACTTAAATAGCAATAGACGGCTTCGACTTTTAACTGCCCACGTGGTTCAGTCAGTCACCACACTCCAGAGCGAATACTCGCTGTGGTGGAGACAACCTGAAGCAGAAGTGATCCCAACCCTTGAGGAACTTGGCATCGGATTTGTCCCCTACAGTCCACTAGGAAGGGGCTTTCTTACAGGCAAAATCGACACAAGCACAACCTTCGACAGTTCCGACTTCCGGAGTGGTCTGCCTCGCTTTACACCAGAGGCACTGAAAGCAAATCAAGCCTTGATCGATCTACTGGACAGCATTGCAGAACAAAAACAGGTAACACCTGCCCAAATTGCACTTGCCTGGTTACTGGCTCAGAAGCCGTGGATTGTGCCAATTCCGGGCACTACAAAACTGCATCGCTTGGACGAAAACATCGGGGCGATCTCCGTCGAACTCACGCCCCAAGATTTGCAAAGCATCAACGATGCTGCCGCCAAAATTACTGTGCAAGGAGCGCGTTACCCCGAAAAGTTGGAGCAACTGACAGGTCGGTTGTGACTGAGCAGATTATATTGCGCAATTTGCAAATGGCTTGCGCTTTATCGTGAAGCCTAAAATCCTTACATAGTAGCAACTTTAGCTTTTTTAGAACTTTTACATCTACATCAACCCTAAGAGCAAATGACCTGCGCAAAATTATTCTCTGGAATCTGGAATAATTCCTCAAGCGAAAATTGCCCTTGTTGGACGCTTGCAAATGAGTTGCGCAAAATTTCAGCCGCTGAAGATATTGATGTAAAGGAGTTTCAGGCTTCGTTAAATCTGCGATCGCCAGTAATCATGCAAACAGTCTTATGCCTCTGAAAATTGTCCCTCTAAATCGCTTGCAAATGAGTTGCGCAGAATTTGCAGTCGTCCTAATCTTTGAAGAGTAGGGCTTTTAGCCCTTCAACGGTTTTGAGACAAGAATTTGAGCAAATGAGTTGCGTAAAATTTGTAGACACTGAAAGCCTTACAAATAAAGCTATTTAGGACATGCATAGCTAGGATAATTCCCCTATACAGTCAACCCACCATCAATGACGATCGCCTGACCCACAATGTAGGATGCTTGAGTTGAAGATAACCAGAGAATGGCAGCAGCAATTTCCTCAGGTTGGGCAAATCGACCGATGGGAATGGAATCGGCTAATTTTTGCATAGACTGCGATCGCTGTTCTGGTGACAACTCTGCCCAACGACGCTCTAGTCGTGGAGTATGCACTAACCCAGGACAAACGGTGTTAATGCGAATGCCCTGACGAATATATTCCAATGCAGTTGAGCGTGTGAGTCCGACTACGCCATGCTTGCTCGCGGTGTATAGAGAACCAATTGGTGTACCGCTTAATCCGTTTACAGAGGCTACATTGACGATCGTGCCATTTCTCTGTTGTACCATTTGCTGAAGCTGGTATTTCATACACAGCCACACACCCTTCAAATTAACAGCCAGGCTATAGTCTGCTTCGGATTCCGTTAGTTCGGCAGTCGGAGTCAGTGGTACATTGGCAGCAGCGTTATTAACAGCGTGATCGATGCGACCATACGCTTGAATCGTTTTTGTTGTCAGTGCTTCAATGTCGGCAGGGCCCGCCATATCCGCCTGTATATACAACGCCTTACCTCCAGATTGGTTGATCTCTGTCTGTAATGCCATACCTGCCTCGACTCCACGAGATGCAAAAACGACAGATGCACCCTGCTTGACAAACGCTAATACAGTCGATCGCCCAATGCCTGAGCTACCGCCTGTCACTAGAACAACGCGATCTTCAAAAGTTGGTAAATTCATAGATCACTTCAAAAAATTTCTTCATGGAGCCATGCCTCAGCTTCGGAAAGCTGGCAAAAGAAGCGTTCATTCGATCGCCCAAGATTTTGATTGTAGAGTGCCATTTTGTTGCAATCATGATGAACGTGAGCGGCTGCAATACAACGGGCGCGATCGGGATTCGGAGGAATGGTATTTTGAACTTCAAAGAGCCGAAAAAATCCAACTTCAAAACCATGTTTTGCTAAAAATGTGGGTATGACGACTCGCTGCTGTTGGTGAACTACTTTGTCCTGCTCACTCACTTCGTAACCTTGAATGTCAATCAGCATCGTAAAGTTGAGGTGTTTAGGAATCTGACGGCTCACTTGCTCCAGCCTTCGCTCCCATGCTTCAACCTGCTCCTGATGCAGTCTGCCTGAAATGCGAGTGCGGAGAATTTGTTTGGTGGAGTCCCAAGTTGTGTGCATTATTTCAGCCATCCTTTCCAAATTCCAGATATGTTGAGCGATACGATGTAGTGCTCCCGCTGAGGTAATTCCTCATTGAGCTTCATCCATAATGCTGCAACCCTATTTTCTTGAAATCCCCCAGTAGGGTTCTAAGCGAGTGATGAAAGAATTTTCAGGTCTTGAGGGACATCTAAATCAATGGCTCCTTCCACGAACGGAATGCTTAAAACGCGGGAGCGATACTGGCGGATGATGAACTTAGCCCCCACATCTCCTTGAAGCGTCTTAATACGGAATCCGGATAGTAAAGTAACACTATTTTATGCCTGCCTCCACCAGTGAAATAGCGTGTGCTGACGAATGACTTCCGGCATGGCTGCAAGGATGTTACAACGAGAGGC
>NZ_JAMPLI010000069.1:0-17884 GCF_039962475.1 Leptolyngbya sp. GB1-A1
TTTGGCAGCATAGCCGCTTCAAAACGACTGCTGCACAGCGAGCAGGATTAGCGACACGATCATGGAATTGGCACGACATTGCCACCTATCCCACATTAATTTGAGGCACTATCCTGTGAACAGTTGACCCAGAAATGAAAACGTTAGCGGGTCATCTTCACTCGATTTGCTCCAATCACTCCCATCCCATCAGATTGCATCAGGGAATGTTGGGATGCTAGGGGTAGTTTGTCAGAGCATCCGTATAATCAGGCTTTTTGCATCAGGATCACAGTTTGTTTGAGTTGACTCCGCAGCGTTAGCTCAAGGTACGCGATCGTATTATTTGTGCAATCGTCGTCTAACTTATGCGATCGTCTTATTTCTGGTGGTCAACACTCAGGGGACTCCTACCATTCACCTTTAACTTTAGGAGTAACAATAGATGGTGGCTTTGAAGATGAAGACTGCTTTGACTGTAGCGAGTGCAGCCTGCGTTGCTCTTGGTACTGCCGCCCCTTCCCTGGCAGGGAGCCTGACCTTCAGTGGAACAACAGCCGGACAGCCAACCTGGAACCGTCCTGTTCAGAACGGAAGTAACGCTCCTACCGCTCTCAGTGCAATTGGGACGAATGTACCCTTCAGTACATTTGGGTTCACTGTAGATACAACAGGCCTGTATAACTTCCTGAGTGTTGGTACCGATCCAGCGGGCTGGGATAACTACACTTTTCTGTATCAGGGTGACTTTAACCCAACTCAACCTCTCACCAACGTTCTTCGAGGGAATGACGACTTTCCTGGTATTGGTGTTTCTGGATTCAATGATGTATCGCTGGTTTCAGGACTGAACTACTTTCTCATTACCACAGGGTTTGACAACAGCAATGCGGGTCGGTTCGACAACACCATTTCGGGAGTTGGTAACATTTCGGAGATTGGAAATCCTCAACCCATTCCCACGCCTGCACTTCTGCCTGGCTTAATCGGTATGGGCATTGCCACCCTCCGTAAGCGCAAAGGGGAAGCGGCTCAAGAAACTAGCAAGGCTTAATTCGCATCTAACCCATTTAGTCACGAGTCGGAGGATTGAGTCCAGATTCAGGTGAATGCCTGGATACGGGGAGCCAACCTCCGGCTTTGGTTTTGGGGCAGCGATTGTCCCCCAACTCTCTACACGATCGACGCAAACAATCCCGACCAATCGATCGCCTCAGGACGATTCCCTTTATTCACCATCTCAAAAATCTTGTTTACTGCGTGTGAATCATGAAGGCATTCCACGCAGGCAGCCGCCACATCGATTCGGCTCGTTTGCCCAGAGAGGGTGTCGCCAGTGCCGATTGTAATTCCCTTTTTGCTGCCTGTGGTGGCTTTCATTAGCGTATTTAGATCGTAGGACGTAAAGGGACCGTCGATGAGCTGTCCGGGTCGGATGATGGTGTAAGGTAAGCCGGATTGGACGATCGCCGCTTCGCCCTGCTGTTTCGCATCTAGGACACCAAAAGCGTTGAGTACTGTATAGGGAAACTGGGTTTTGTGTTCCACGCCGCAGGAAGAAACAAAGACAAATCGCTGAAGGTCGCGTGGAGCTGCTTCCACCACATGACGAACGCTGTCTGCATCGACAATCTGGGGACTGTTTTTGGCGTGAGCATTTCGGTAGCTCTTGTCCAAGAAAATTTTGCGCCACTGCTGGAGCTTTTGCAGTCCTTGCGCTTCGGGAAGGTCAAACTGCCAGCGAGCCGAGGGAAAAGCGGTGGTTCCGGTCGCGCAAATCAAGTGCGTAATGCCCTGCATGGCAGGTGGTAAGGTTTCAGGCTGACGAATATCGCCGATCGCCGCTTCTACTCGATCGCCAAACAGTTTTTCTGCTTTCTCTGCACTGCGCGTCAAAACCCGAACCGGAATTTCTTTTTCCAGCAGCTTTGCTACCGCTAACTGTCCCACGCCTCCGGTTGCACCCACCACCAGCACCAGATCTGCCACAATCGCCTTCCTCCTGAAATTTTGGTTTCTAATTCTTCGATCTACGTCAGCTTAGAAGGATTGCTCCAGCGGCGAATCTGCTGAACGAATTAAGTTTTGCCGAATGAAACCCTGAAGGATTTGTAGGATACGTGCGATCGATCTAGCACCTATCGAACTTTCTCACCGGAATGACTAATCTTGTTGCCCTTGTGCCCGTCGAGCATGGTAATGGGCTGCGGCTCCCGAATTGATGGTTCGCAAAAATGTAACGAGAGAACCTAGTGCTGGAACATTGCCAGAAAATAAGGAATCAACCCCTTTGCAGGAGTCATCACAGCAGTAATCAGCTCTACGTCTCAACTTAAAGTCCCCCCTTGCTCTTTCAAAGCAGCAATTTACAGATGGGGGATTCAGGAGGCAATGTAGAGACTCCAAGACTCCTCAAACAACCTTTTTTCACCTCAATTCATTTGCGACCCATCCATGCTGACTCCCTTCGATCGCCAAACTCAATCCCACCATTTCAGCCCATTCGCTTTCCTCACTAGACCCAAACGCCTCATGCTATGGGGACTAAGTGGAATCACCTTACTGCTGGTGAGCTGTCAATCTGCGCCTCGCCCCCTCCCGGCTCCCGCTACTCCTTCAGAAACACCAGTCCAAACCGATACGACCTCGTCCACTTCCAGTCCATCTGCGTCGAAGCGGTATGCGTTTCCGCAAGCAGGATTCGGCTTTGTCTATCCCGCAGATTTTGCGATTGCCGATCCGGTCGATAATGCTTCTGATGAACTCGTGTTGCTAGAACTTTGGCAGCAGAAAGTGTATGACGACATCGTGGCCGGAAAGTATGAAGGCGGAACCGAATATCCGTCCAGTGTTCAAGTCGGCGTCGATCGCAATCCCGATAACCTGGATTTACAAGCCTGGGTTGAAGGTCACTCCAGCCGCTTCTCGCAGCCAAAAGACTTTCAGGCACGATCGATCGCTGGTCAAAACGGGCTGAGCTTTCGTTCTACTGGCTTATATGAACATGAAAACGTAGTGGTTGCTCATCCCAGCGGGGAAGCAGTAATTGTCATCAGTCTGGCGACGATCGGCAATCCAGAAGTGGATGAACCCAATCGACGAGCATTCACCGAAATTGTGAACAGCTTGGAGCTTGTCTCACTGATTCAACCCTGAGCCAGAATATTCAGGAGATTTGGTGCGAAACATCAGCAGCGGTGGACGGATGCAAAGATACAGCAGCGGTCCAAACAGGGGAATGAATGCAACTAGCCCATAAAGCTGTGAGTCGTTACGTAGCCCCCGTCGCGCCATATCATCGGTCAGTAGCGTGGGATAGGGAAACAGCAAACAGAGAATGCCAAATGCCAACGTCATTGCGTGGATAAAGCGATCACTCTGAAAAACTTGAACAAACGCTCCCCAATCGCCAAAGAACAGGGCAAATCCCAGCAAAAACAGCGTACTGCCCGTCAAAATCAGCCCTGTGATTGGAGAATCGAGCCACTTTAACCAGGCATCCTTTTCGCCGGAAAACTGCTGATTGGGTTCGCGCAGTGCCAGATAGGGAACCAGGGATAGAAAT
This sequence comes from Leptolyngbya sp. GB1-A1, assembly GCF_039962475.1. Classification (NCBI taxonomy): domain Bacteria; kingdom Bacillati; phylum Cyanobacteriota; class Cyanophyceae; order Leptolyngbyales; family Leptolyngbyaceae; genus Leptolyngbya; species Leptolyngbya sp. GB1-A1. The sequence continues at coordinate 3,545 of NZ_JAMPLI010000069.1, forward strand.
CCAGTTCCAACTGAACCCAGCATAAATGCCCAGGCGGGTAATTTTTGCATTCTACCGTCTGGGAAGATCAGACAGCTATAAATCAATAGCCAAATGCCAATCATGCTAAACAGCGAAATCGTCACCGGATTGATCGCAGGTATCTGTCCCTTGAGAAGCGTTTGCACGGGTTCTAACAAATTGACCCGCAGCGGCGGCGCAAACAAAAACACATAGGCAAGAAAACCTAGCTCAATCAACCAGAGAATCAGTCTACGTAGCATTATCCTCCTCCCTTTTCATCGTCCTCGATGGCTTGCTTCTCAGATGCTTCGCAGTTTCCCCTGTGGGGTAATTGCTTTCCTTATTGTTCAGAGTTTATGCGACGAAAAACACTGCCAGAGGGAAGACGTGCAGGCTCTTTGATAACCCATTAAGAGGACTGTCTGAGGGAATGGTAACTGCAATTTTATTCGGCGATCGATCATCAATAAATACATCAATAAATTATCAATAGAATATGTATAATTTTTGCTGTCACATTAATAATTGGTGATTTATTGATACCCTGGCTTTGAATTTATTTATTAGAATCATCACAAAAAAACCTATCAATTTTGTCCATCTATTATTGTTGGTGTGTTAATGTATTTTGCCTTCAATTGTGGTTAACGAATCACCCAGAAAATTCTCTGAAAATCACTTTTGCATAAATTTAGTGAATTTTAATCGAGCACTAGGGTTTACAGACTTTGATGATTATCTGTAAATAGAGCGATCGCTTCTCTAGCGATGCGTTTGGTCGGGCAATCGAGAGATGCAGTAAAGTAGGGAGTTGAACCTGACCATCTACCTGGTCGATCGCCTACTGTGCGTCAGAAGAAATTCAAGACAAACTATGGAGAAGACGGAGAAGAGTTTGGAGAAGGACTCGGAGCGGCTGGACTTGCAGGAGACGCTTCAGGACTCGGAGAACTTGCCGAACTCGGTGATGCATCGGGGGATGGATCAGGTGACGGCTTTGGAGATGCTTCAGGACTCGGAGAAGATGCACCGGGAGATGGGCTGGGAGACGCTGCGGGTGCAGCCTGCTTTTCCGATGCTGTTTGTTTCCATTCTGCTAAAGGACGATTGACTGCATTCTCAAAGCTGGGAGAAACCAGGCTTACTTTTAGATCGGTATTGGCATCGGTGGACGGATCGGCTAGCGCGTAGAGGAAACTGCGGTTAAAGTCATATTCCCCCACAATCAGGCGATGGGTTTCCTGGTTGTCGAGCGTGACTTCGATCGCTGCAAACGGCTGATGAAATCCATACTGTTCTTGCTGTCCTACCGGAACTGTAAACGTCCGATCGCTCGTGCCCGATGTCATCAGATCCAGCAGAAAGGCGATCGAGGCGGCACTGGCAGGGGTTTGTTCGGGTTGCCGCATTTGCCAGATTCCCTCAGCGTCACGCTCAAACTTAAGCGACCGAAGGGGCGTCGTAAGCGACAGCGTTTTAACTTGCTTTTCGGTGAAGGCAAAGAGATCGCTGGGTTCGCTCTGGGAAGCCTGCTGACCCTGTGATTGATTTTGCGGCTGATTTTGTACCGCCACCAGTGTTACGCCGCCCAGCAGTAAAGCAGTGAGCAGCAGCAGAAAAGTAGAGGGTTTGATCTTCATTGCTTCTGCAAGTTCAAGGAATCGGATCTTAGAGAACAGTTATCGCCGCTTCCACCACACCAGTCCGGCAGCAGCAAAAGCGATCGCAGGCAGCAGCGCAAGCGCAGTTCCGGCGGCAGACATCTGCTGTTGAGGAGACATCACAATCCGGCGATTTTTCACTTCTCGCGGACGAATTGCTAATACCTGATCGTCTTGCTGACTCAGCCAGCCCAGCGAGTTCAAAAACACATCGCTGTTAAGCTGCTGGGCAAATACGCCGTCTGTTGCAAAGCCAGAGTTGCCAATCACCACCAGGCGAGATTGTCCCTTATTTTCGCTGGCTGCTGGACTGGGGCTAGGGCTGGGGCTGGGGCTAGCTTCCGGGCTAGGACTGGCTTCCGGGCTAGGACTGGGACTGGGACTGGGGCTAGGACTGGGACTGGGACTGGGGCTGGGACTGGGGCTAGCACTGGGACTGGGACTCGGAGCAGGGCTTGGAGCTTCTGCCTGCACCCCCCGGCTCAGGGCATAGCCAATCGCAAATGGCCCTTTTGGATCGGTCGCTGCATCAAACTGAAGTTCACCATTTTCGGCAACGCGTTGGGCGGTGGTGCGATCGCTAGTAATCAGAAGACCCGTGGCTTCGATGCCCTCGACCTGCCGCTGCTGCACGGGACGCGCTAGAGGATAAAAGGAAATGCCGTTGCCAAAGCTGCGTGTGATCGGATGATCGCCATATTGATTAATAATCGTCACGCCCGGACCCAAGCCAGAAGCTTCTCCGGCGGGGTCAATGACAATGCGATCGCTCATCTGAAGTCCCCACTCCTCCAGCAGCGGATTGAGCTTGGGGTCGGTTTGCGGATCGATCAGCAGCATTAAGCCGCTCTTGCGCTTCAGATACTCCCTGAGGGCTTTGACTTCTGATTCGATCAAGGGACGCTGGGGACTGGCAATTACCAGCACAGCAGCATCTGCCGGAACCTGCGGATTTTCTGCCAGGTTGAGCGGCGCGCCTTCATAGGCTTCTTCAGTGAGCCGCTGGGATGCCTGCAAAAAGCCGCCCTGTCCTGCTTCTAGCTTGCGTTCACCGTGTCCCTGCAAGAAGTAAACCTTTTGCGGCTGGCTGTTGGTGATTTGGGCAATGCCATTGGTCAGCCGTCGTTCTGAAAGTTTTTGTTCTGGAGTCACGGTCTGCACAGGTCGGCGGTTCGTTCCCGATTCAACAAATACATCGCCGATCGTCTGCACTTTGTATTCTCGCGCCAGTCCCGGTTCGCGCTGGGGGTCGATGTACTGATAGCTGAAATTAGAGTTGATTCGCCGATAGTTATCGAGCAACTGCTGATCGATCGGATTGGGTGTGGGCGAAAAAATCGTGGCTTTAACGGGCTGTTGAAGCTGCTGCGCGATCTCCTGCGACTGAGGCGCAAGGGTGAAAATCTGGTTTTCCGTCAGGTCAACCCGGCTGTTAAACCGCACCGCCAGAAAGTTCACCATGCCCAAAATGGCTAAAACGGCAAGGGTAGACAGCAGCGCATTGGTGCCGATTTGAGTCGATCGCCTGCCCCAAAAATTTGGCTGCTGATAAATCAGAAACACTAGCCACAGTCCGAGGAGAACAAATCCAGCGATCATCAGTCCAGATGGAATGCCCGCCCAGTTTCCCGCTACGATTCCTGCGGTCGCACCCACAACCATCAGCACAGGACCAAGCCAAAATAGCCACTTGAGATGGTTCCAGTTCAGTTGCTTCCAGTTCAGTCGTTTTGTCAGCTTCATGGACATCTGAGGAAATAGGGAGAGACAGAGAAATAAACCTGTTTGTATGGATGAGCCAGAGGGAAACTGCGATCGCCCAACTAGCTACGCTGGAATCGAAATGCCTCGATCGACTGTGCCGTGAGAAATAGCCCCAGCACAATGTAGCTGAGAAACACAATCAAGCTACTGCTGTCTACAATGCCCTGCGTCAGGTTCGTGTAGTTTTTCACCAGAGACAGATGACTCAGCGCATTACCTACTGGACCACCGATCGCGTTTGCGACCAGATCTACAACCCATAGGAGCAAAATCAGCCCGAACGTGAGAATTGCCGCCAGAATTGTGCTGTCCGTCAGCGAAGAGATAAACATCCCCAGCGACAAAATCGCCGCCCCCATCAGAATCAGGGCAAAGTGACCCAGCAGCATCACCGTGGGCGACACAGGCGGGTCAGCAGCACTCAGGGCGATCGCTTGATACACCAGCAACGGCAGCACCAGCGTTGTAAAAAACGTGACCACGCCCAACAGCTTGCCCAGCGCGACCGCCCAGTTTGTTACCGGAGAAGTTGCTAGAAGTTCGATCGTGCCCCGCTTGCGCTCTTCGGTGTAGAGCCCCATCGACAAAATCGGCAGCACAAACAGAGCCAGCGACCCCAGCACCCCCAAAAACACCGTGAGAAACTGATAGGCAACGTCGATCGGCGGTTCTGTAATTCCCACCTGATCGCGTACTGCTACTTGAGCAATTAACCCTTCAGGACTGAGCAAAATCGACACAAAGAAAAAGCCGCTCAGCAGCCAGAACACGCCTGCAATAATGTAGGCAAAGGGAGAAGCAAAATAGCTTTGCAGTTCCCGCCGATAGATCGCGATGATGTTGCTTAATACAATTCCCATTGCCGCTTCTCCTTATATCGCCGTACCCGTTGCCGAATTAGACTCGCTCTGCGCTGCTGCTTCTCCGAGGGCTTCTTCTGAAATCGTTTCTTCGGTCGTCAGTTCCAAAAACACTTCTTCCAAACTCACCTGCACTCGCCGCATTTCGTGTAGCCCCCAGCCTGCGGAGACGATTGCTGCTGCAATATCGCGTCCTACATGATGTCCAGCCTGGAGTTCTGCGTCTAATGTCAGACGATATCGGCGGTGCGTCCCCGGTAAAGCCTCGTCTGCAATGACCTCAACTGCATTAATCGGGGGCAACTGCTGAAGCTGCTGCTGGATCAAAAGTGGATCGCCTTCGACCTCTAGCTCATAACCTGCCCCGCCCGTGAGCTGTGCCATGAGCTGATCAGGTGTGTTCATCGCGACTACTTGCCCCCGGTTGATAATTGCCACCCGGCTACAAGTCATACTCACTTCCGGCAGGATGTGGGTCGAGAGAATAATCGTATGCTCTCCCGCCAGGCTCTTAATCAAATTGCGAACTTCGATAATTTGACGGGGATCAAGCCCAACTGTGGGTTCATCTAGAATAATCGCGGGCGGATCATGCACGATCGCCTGGGCAATGCCGACTCTCTGACGAAATCCCTTCGACAGCTTGCGAATTAAAACCTGTCGCTTGTCCAACAAGCCACACCGCTTCATTGCTAGCTTTACCCGCGTGGGACGATCGCCTGCCGAAACCCCCTTAAGCCGACCGACAAAATTCAGATAGCCCTCCACCGACATATCTGGGTAGAGCGGCGGATTTTCGGGCAGATAGCCAATGCGCTGACGCACTGCCATCGAGTCTTCATGCACCTCAAAGCCAGCAATTCGGGCTGTGCCGCTGGTCGCAGGCAAATAGCCTGTCAAAATTCGCATCGTCGTGGTTTTCCCGGCTCCGTTTGGTCCCAGGAAGCCCAGAATTTCGCCTTTCTCCACGGAAAACGTGATGTCCTGGATCGCGGAAGTCGTGCCGTAAATCTTACTCAGATGGTCTGCTTCAATCATTCTGCTTTTGTTGTGCTTCAGATGGTTCTGCTTCAGATGGCTTGCTTTGGTTATTCTGCTGCAATCATAAGCGACATGATCGGGAGGGTCGGAGATCGCCAATTCAGGTCAATTCGCATTTGTTCGGCATCTATTAAGGAGATTTGAGAAGGGTTCCAGGTTCTGCATTGTCCCCTAAATTCCTGACAGGTGGGAAACTTTGAGCGTTAAAACCGATCGGCTCGGTTTTCCTAAGATTAGGGGTTAGGGGGGCGGATCGAGTTGCAGATACAACGCTTCAAACATCCTCTTTAGACGGAATTCTCCAGAAATTCCCTGAAATCTTCCCGGAAAAGAACTGCACCGCTAATCATAAGGCGATCGGACAAGTTCTAACCAAAGGGAATCCAACCGTGTCAGATCTTAACGATATTTTCCTGCAGTTGACTTGACGAAGTTTTGATAACTTTGTTACGGTTAGCAATAGAATAAAGTATTCTTAACACAAGTTCGCAGCGCAAGCTTGCAACACAAGTTCGCAGAAAGGATCTTCTTTTCCTATGGGTCTGGCAAATCAGTCTTACTTTTATTGGTTTAGCTTTACCACGGCTCACCGGGGGTAATTCCACTCAGTTATGGAACCTCTCGATGAGCCGCAGAACTTGAAAGTCTGCGGTTTTTGTTTTATCTAGCTTCTTCGATTAATCACACTCGATTCGCACCGATGACGACTATGCCCTACACTGTTTGGTTTTTTGGCTTTTACTTTTGGACCAGGCTCACGTCCGGGTAAAGTCGTCATGCAAAAGTCGAACCCTACCCGGACAGCCTCAAGGCTCCGGGTTTTTTAATGCTCCTTCAGTCCCATCTCTCACTCAATCCCCAAAACTCCACCATGCAGAAAGCAAAACTTGTCCTCAAAACTTCCGCTCAGCCTCAAACAATCGTCCATTTAAGCGAAACTGTCACCGTTGGCGGTTCTGATTTGCTGATTGTCGGCGGACCCTGTGCCGTCGAAACCGCGGCACAAATGGAAGCAGTCGCCTGTCGCCTCGCTACGGGTCCAATTCAGGCAATTCGCGGCGGGGTGTACAAGCCCCGGACTTCGCCCTATGACTTCCAAGGACTCGGCATCGAAGGGCTGAAGATTCTGGCATCGGTGCGCGATCGCTACGGACTGCCTGTGATTACCGAAGTGATGGCAATTTCCCAAATCGAAGAAATCGCAGCTTATGCCGATGTGCTTCAGGTTGGCAGCCGCAATATGCAAAATTTCGATTTGCTCAAGGCACTGGGACAGGCAAACAAGCCGATTCTGCTGAAGCGCGGTTTGGCAGCGACGATCGAAGAATTCGTCATGGCAGCCGAATACATCATGAGCCACGGTAACCCGAACGTCATCCTTTGCGAGCGCGGCATTCGCAGTTTCGATACCTACACTCGCAACGTGCTGGATCTGGGTGCAGTCGTCGCATTGAAGCAAATCACTCACCTGCCCGTGATCGTTGACCCTAGTCATGCTGCCGGAAAGCGCGAACTCGTTCCCAATCTAGCAAAAGCGGCGATCGCTTGCGGTGCAGATGGCATTATCGTTGAGTGCCACCCGGAGCCGGAGCAGTCTGTTTCGGATGCGCGTCAGGCACTTTCGCTTGAGGAAATGGTGAATCTGGCGCGGAGTCTGGAGCCGATCGCTCAGGCTGTGGGTCGTACGATAGTTTCTGGAACCGGGAATGTACCCCGGTTTTCTTTTGTCTAAATCGCTTTTGTCCAAATCGCTTTTGTCTAAATTTCTCTTGCTCAAAAACAACTGCCAGAAATAACGAAATGAAGGACGTAGGGCGATCCATCTCTGTCTGAATTAAGATGCGGAGCGATCGCAACACTGATATCCTGCTGAGAGTTTGCAGGGTTGGATTTGAACGATATCTGACACTCTGCGCCTCGCCCAAACGCTTCAACTCGCCCCTTTCGGCATGATTGACTTCGGTAAATTAATGCACCAGCAAGCCGATACCATTGTTCAGCAGTGGGTCGAAGCGGTGCGTCAGGATGAGCAAATTCAAACTACTGGCGAACTCACCTACAAAGCCATTCAAAATAGCTTGCCTAAAGTGCTAAATGCGCTGGCAACGATTTTGTCTGAGGAAGAACGCAGCGACGTGCAAACCCTGATCGAAACAACGCTAGAACATGGCATAGTCCGGGCGGATCAGGGGTTCGATCCGGGTGAGATTGCGCGGGAATATCGCCTGCTGCGATCGATTATTTTTGAGGTGATTGAAGCCGAGCTGCTTCAAGCTTCGGCTGCCGAACTGCTGCGTGCGGTCAGGTTAATCGACACGGTGATTGATGAGGCGATCGCCCGCTGCTTTCAAAGCTATACCGAGAGTCGGCTGCATGAGTTAGAGCAGCTTCAAAGTCAGCTTAAGTTGACGAATCAGGAATTGACCCGCCTCGTTCGCGCCAGCAAAGCTAATCTTTCAGAGCTTGCCCATGAGCTAAGAACGCCCCTCACTTCGATTATTGGCTACTCGGATCTGTTTTTGCGGCAGCATCGACAGGACGGTAGCACCAGAGACTCGGTTCCTAATCTAGAGAGTATCGATCGTGTTTTACAGGCAGGACGACAGTTGCTCCGCCTGATCAATGATTCGCTGGAAATCTCGCGCTACGATGCAGGACAAATGCAGCTTCAGCTCAGTCCGGTGAATATTTGTGAGCTGGTGCAGACGACGGTGGACATGGTGCAACCTCTGGTGGCGGCTAGAAATTTACAGCTCCAGTTTGACTGTGATCCCGCTCTAAATCATATTTTGACTGATTCTCTACGGCTTCAGCAAATCGTCACTAATCTGCTGAGCAATGCCATTCGCTACACCGAGCAAGGTGAAATTCATGTCATTTGTCGGGCGGAGGCGATCAATCTCCTAAAAGGGAAAGCGGATTCTCCCTGTTGGAGCCTGACAGTTGCAGATACCGGGTTGGGCATTGCCTCAGAGGAGCAGCAGCGCATTTTTGAACCCTATGTACAAAGCAATTTGCAGAAGCTCCGCGACAGCGAAAGTACGGGGTTGGGATTGGCAGTTGTTTCCCGATTGGTGAAGCTGTTCCAGGGCGAAATTCACCTCGAATCTCAGTTCGGCATTGGCTCTACCTTTATCCTGACTTTTCCACTTCTGTCTCCCGATGGCTCTACTTTAGCTTCGATGTCTTGACCCTGCCGCGACAGCGATACATCCGATAACGGTATCCATCAACTGATTCTGGCTCTGTTTTTGCCGCACAACGCTGCTTTTTAAGCACTCGATCGACTAACCCTGGCTCTACCTCATGAAAATTAATTAGCCATAGATCGATCGGTGTTGTGACTTCGCTTAAAGTTTTGTCCAATGTTTCTGCAACTGTGCTGGTGCTGCGCGGAGTATCGTGCGCCAGAAGAAACCGCAGATCGATCGGCAGCGTTTTTCCTGCTGAAGTCGCCTGGGAGCCAGCCTGTTCAACTGCCAGAGCAACTCCCATCAACCGCCCGGTTTGCCCATGGGTGCGGTGGGGAATCGCAATCAAAGTGCTCTGCGAGGAGTGCCGCAGAATATCCTGTGCAACCACATCCGGGCGATGAACTTTTTGATAGCCCAAATTGAAAACAACGGTCAGTCCACCGACTAGACTCAAAAGCCCGATTAAAAGAATGGTTTTGCGTCTACTTACGCGCAGCAGCTTGAGTAGGGCGATCGACACTTGATCAGCACGGGTTTGGGCAATCTCACGAACAACATTCCACCCTGCCGCCAGACCTGCCGCGATCAGGGCAACCGTCCCCGGAAAGTAAACAAAGTTGTAGCGAAACGCGCCGGTCAACTCTGCCTCAAAAAGATAGGTGATGCTAAAGAACAGTAAAATCGCACTGATGACAAAGCAGCCCAGCACCCAAACGGAAAGTCGGGTATCCCGATCGACACACTGCACGTTTAGCCCCCAGAAGACTTTGGGCAGTGTCCACAGGGTCAACATCAACAGCCCTGCTCCCGATAGGACAGCGATCGTCTCTGAAGGGGACTGGATTGGTAACAGATAAATCATCGAAATCCAGCCTGCCACTGCCTGACCGACCGGCTCTAACCAGGCAAATCCACTGCGCTCGCCTCGATAAATCCAGCGCGTTAGCTCCCCATCCTGAATATTCAGCAGCACCGGAAACCAAACGATTCCCGTGCCCGCAGTTCCGGCTGCCACAAGCCAGATGCGTTGCCAGTGGACTGAAGGATGCCAGATTCCTCCTTCTCGCCAGCTCTGCACCAATCCCAGACAGGCAATGACGACGGCTTCGGCAATCAGGGTAAAGGTAAAAAAGTAATGGCTCGCAATGCCCAACCCGTTGATCAAAATCCAAACCCAGCACACCCAGTAGGGCAACGCAATCCGATCGCGAATCGTGCGGGTAGCCACAATCAAACAGCAAAGGGAAGCAATAATCCAAAGAATTGGCAGCGTATAGTGCCGCGCTTCTTGAGCGAGATAAACGGCAAACGGTGAAACTGCCATCAGCCCGGCTGCTACCTGTCCCACAATCCGCGATCGAAACGCCAGCCGGCCTAGCCAATAACTTGCCGGAATCGAAGCAACGCCAAACAAAACCGACAGTGATCGAGCTGCCCAGGCGGAAACCGTTCCAAGCTGATTCGTCGGAAAAAGCTTCAGCCAAAAGTGGCTCAGTATGAAATACAGGGGCGGATGGTTACTCTCGCTCAGCAGCGATTGCACGACCTGATCCACGCCGGTTCTAGATTGCGGGCGCAGGGGCTGCAAAAGCTGATCGGCTGTAATCACCTGATCGAGCGGCACGGTCAAAAAACGATTGCCCAGGCTAAAGACGATCGTAGAAAACTCATCTGTCCAGAGCGGCTTTGCAGCAAGCTGAATCAGACGCAAACCCAGCCCCAATGCTATTAGAAACAGCAAAAGCCAGAGATGCTGCCGACCATGATTAAACGCCGCTTTCACGCTACGCGGGCTCCTTTAATGCGATGACTGCCCCAACCATGAAAACTTTTCCTGAAACTTCTCCCTTAAACGGGTTTGGGTTGACTCGATGCGGATTCTGCCAGCAGCGTCAGCAAGGCTTCAGCGAGACGATCGTAGTCCGCCAAACTGTTATAAAGCTGAGCTGAGATGCGAATCAGAGCGTTGCTTTGCAGTTCCCCCACGAAAGAATCGGCTTTACCCTGCCCGAAAACACGCTGCCAGGGAATCAAGGGCACTTCAATCTGAAAGCGATCGAACAACTGACGCTGTACCCCTGAGGCCAATTTCCCAGGTAAAGGAATCGCTGCCATTGAACCAACCAGGGTGTCGGGACAGGGAGGCGACACACTCAAGGCATGACAAAGAAGTTGACGCGCCCTGATTGCCATTTGATGATTGCGCTCTATGACGGCATTCCAGCCCCCTGGTAAGAGGGAGTCCATAAACTCAACTGCACTTGCCACACAGCAATAGGCGGTTGGGTCGTCTGTGCCTGTCCAATCAAACTCCAAATGAAAGCGCGATCGATCGGTCCGAACTGAATTTGCACCATGACTGATCACAAGCGGGCGAATCAAGGACTGCTTTGCTTCGGAAACATAGAGAAAAGCAGCTCCTTTCGGCGCACATAACCATTTATGACAGTTCCCTGTGTAGTATGTTACCCCTAATTCCTTCAGGTTGAGTGCCACCATTCCGGGGGCGTGTGCCCCATCGACCAAAACATCTACCCCTGAACCGCGAAGCTGCTGTGCGATCGATTGAATTGGAAAAATCAGCCCGGTCTGGCTGGTAATGTGATCCAGCAGCACAATTCGAGTTTTGTCAGAAACTTGTGACATAACAGCGGTGATGACCTGCTCAGCAGACGCTAACGGAAAGGGAACTTCTGCAACCACCACTGTTGCCCCAGATCGCTCCGCTATAAAATCCAGCGCATTGCGGCAGGCATTGTACTCATGATTTGTCGTCAGCAGCTCATCCCCCGCACGCAAAGACAGCGATCGCAGCACTGTGTTCACGCCCGTGGTGGTATTGGGAACAAAGACCAGCTCTTGTGGCGTTGTTCCGATGAACTCGGCTAGCCGCTCACGCGATCGATCCAGCAATGGCTCATAGGCATCCTCAAAAAAGCGCAATGGCTCTGCCTCAAGCTGCTGTCGAAAAATTTGCTGCTGTTCCAGAACGGCGATTGGACAGGCTCCAAAAGAACCGTGGTTCAGAAACGTGATATTGGGAGCGAGTGACCAATGATGGCGCCAGGGGGATTGAGGTTGCGTACCCAAATCTATCCCTGTCTGTCTTTTGTCGATTGATTTCATGGATGGCGATCGTCAACTTTAACTTTAAGTTGACAACCTATCATCCTTCTCTCACTGATCTAGCAAAACTTAACTGATCTAGCGAAATTTATTTTGATTGAATTGACTTAACTCCCCAGGCTGGATTCGAACCAGCGACCAATCGGTTAACAGCCGACCGCTCTACCACTGAGCTACTGAGGAATGCTCACGCGAATCTAATAATAGCCAGAAAAGCCTGAATTTGGCAACCACTTTTCTAAAATTTTTTGCTGAATGCAGCGGAGGCAACCAAATCAGAGCGAGAACCCAGCTTGATTCAGACAAATTTACAGACAAACTTATTCAAACAAATTCATCTAAGCAGAGCTTTCATTCAGGAAAACTAGCTTTTTTTCCGATCTTTGCCAAATCTTAGGTCGGCAAGACGCTGCTGAGCGGCAGGATCAAGCCCACTCGCCAAGAATCGACTGGTCGATTGCTTTTGTTGCCTGTGGGTTGTGCGATGCTGCCGTCGAACTCTGGCAAACATTAGCTCAACTTCTGTCTGAAGCTTTTGCGCTGACATCCACTCTGCCCCATAGCCGACCACGGTCAGCTGCTGAGCGCGATCGGAGGTTGCCACAATTAGCCTCTGACTGAGTTTACGCGGGTCATTGCGAAACAAGGCACAGGTTTTCTCAATATAGGAGTCTGCGGTTTGGCGATAGTCGGTGTAGCAGATACAAAGATAGCTGGTGATGACCTCGCGACTGCCCGGTGTGTCTTGATACTGAGCATCAAACACAACATGAGTATCAAAGCTGTGATAGGAGCTGTAGTCCATCAGGCTATGCAACAGCTCACGCCGCGCTTCCTCTAACCCATGTCGATCGCGGGTCTGCTTTAAGTCTGACCAAGCACCGATTACGTTATAGCCGTCAACTAGGAGCAGGGCTTGGGGAGGGGAAGAAGGCATAATTTACATTGGAGGGCAATGGGTAGAAGCTATTTTATATTCTTATATATTGTCATTCATGATTGCAAATTGTAAACCAGGAAGAGAACGACCCGCTTCGATTTCTTCTCATCATTCATTACAAATCGTTTTTGGGAATTGCTTGCCGAAGGGTGCTTGCCGTAGAAAGGGTCTGACCGAAGGCTAGAAGAATACTTGAAAAGCTTCTTACTTAAAATCTTCCTCAGAATCCGCGCTCAGCTCCTCATGCTAGTCTGCATCAGTCTTTGTTTCAGCCGAGTCGGATCGCCCTGATCCGCCACTTTGCCTGCTTCTAATAAAAATGCGCCATCACAATAGTCAAGCTCATCTAAACGGTGCGTTACCCAGAGTGCCGTCATGCCTCGGCTCTGCACCAACCCCTGAACTTGCCGCACCAGATCAAGCTGGCTATCAGGGTCAAGCAAGGCGGTCGGTTCGTCGAGCAGCAGCACTTCACAATGGCGGGCGATCGCTCCTGCAATGGCAATCCGCTGTTTCTGTCCGCCGCTCAAAGCATAAATAGGGCGACGCTGAAGTGGCAAAAGATTCACAGCGTTCAATGCTTCCTCAACCCGCTGCCGCACTTGCCCAAAAGACAGCTTTTCTTCAACTAGACCAAAGGCAACATCTGCCCCCACTGTCGGCATCACGAGCTGATGATCAGGATTTTGAAAGACAAATCCAACCGGAGGCTGCACTTCAACGGTTCCAATCTGGGGCTTTAGTAGCCCGGTCAAGAGTTTCAGCAAGGTTGATTTGCCGCTGCCGTTTGTGCCCAGCAACATCCAAAATTCGCCCTGCGGCACTTCCAGCGAACAGGCTTGCAGGACGGGAGCTTCCTTGAGCCACTGAAAAGAAACGTCCTGAACAACGATCGAGGGTTTACCCATAATTTGGCTTGATACTTAACGTTACCTAGTTACAAGGAGTGGGGTGGCGATGTGAAGCAATTTCTCTTCGAGGTAATCGCTCTCGCCCAATTCCCCACTTGTCCCTATGGCTTACTCAGCTAAGGCAAAAAAGCCGGGAGGTCTACCCGACGAAGTTGCACTGCCCGATTTTTCCGCCATTTGTACCGCAACGATTTCGCTCACTAAAACACAAACGGTTTTTCCAGCTTGCTGTTCGCAGGTGAGTTCGATCGAAACCGGATTGCCAGAGCGCATTGCTTCTGAAATTTGCTGGTACAGAGCTTTTGCGTCATCACCGGATTTTCGCTGAACCGATATCGGTACGGGGTTATTCTTGAGAGCCACGTCAACAATAAACATGAGGCTGCCTTTACCACTGAACTTGTGAACTTACTTCTTTAGTATCCCTCGTTCAGCCCAGCAAGTGTTTTCTTTATCGGTACGGTCGCATCCGCACTAGCTGATCCCTGCCTAAATAACCCCACCGACAAAACTGCTTCGCATTGTTAAGGAAAATTCAGATTTAGGGGATGAAAAATTCTAGAGGGTGTCTGTATAATGAGTGATTAGTAAAGAAAAGTAAACTCTGTTCTCATTCCCTTGCGTTTTCTGCCTCTTTATCTCATATCTCAGGGCGCGATCGCGAGGCGACTGTGAATCAGGCGAACTCATTTTGATCAGATAATTTCTAATTTCTTGGAGATTGTGCAATGACCATAGCAATGGGGCGCGCACAAGCCCAGCGAGGATGGTTCGACACCGTCGACGACTGGCTGAAGCGCGACAGATTCGTTTTCATCGGCTGGTCAGGACTGCTGCTCT